>NZ_JARESU010000009.1:0-189855 GCF_046027075.1 Paraburkholderia sp. RL18-085-BIA-A
AAAGCGCAAGAACCGGAACTACGACGGCACGCTTCGAGACCGGAAACTGCACAATTCTCTCCGAAAAATGACTATATCAATCTGCGCACCATTATATTTTTCATAAATTGTTGGAAAAACAGAAAATATCGCAACGGATTTTTACCGGATGCGAATCAATCGCGCACCTGATATATGCAACAATCCGGTCGAATTCGGAAGGAATGGGAAATGGATACTCTCCAGAACATGCGTGCATTCGTGCGTGTCGTCGAAGCGGGCAGCTTCACGGGTGCTGCGCAACATCTGAATACGACCACAGCGCATACGTCGCGCTCTGTTTCGGACCTCGAAGCACACCTTCGCACCCGTTTGCTGAATCGCACGACTCGCCGCATCGCGCTGACCGAAGCGGGCGAGCGCTATCTGCAACGCTGCGAGCAGATCCTCGCGTATGTCGACCAGGCCGAAGCGGAAGCCGGCGACGCCCAGGCGCGCCCCGCCGGCAAGCTGAGGGTCCACGCGATGACCGGTTTCGGTCAGCATTACGTCGTTCCGGCGGTGAGCCGTTATCAGACGCGCTACCCGGACGTGAGCGTCGAGCTGACGCTCGCGCAACGCATACCCGATCTGCTCGATGAAGGCTTCGACGTGTCGCTGGCTTTGGCGCCGGGCTTGCCTGATTCCGGCCTGGTTTCTCAGCGGTTGGGTACCGCGTTCAGCGTCGCGTGCGCGTCGCCTGCCTACCTCGCGCGCAACGGCACGCCGACGTCACCTGCGGAGCTTGGCAAGCATCGCTGTGTCCAGATCGTGACGCCCGTATTTCGCGCCGATGAATGGACTTTCGATGGGCCGCACGGCGAAGAGTCAATCGCACTCGGAGCGGCAACTTTTCAGATCAATGTTGCTGAAGCGCTGGCAGTAGCCGTGCGCGAAGGCATGGGTATTGGCTTGCTTCCCGCCTATTGCGCTGCGAGCGGGCTCCGCAGCGGAGAACTGGTGCGGATTCTGCCGGAATACACGGCCCAGCAACTGAATGTCTATGCGCTGTATCCGTCGCGCCAGTACCTCGACGCCAAAATCAGGACCTGGGTGGAATTCCTGCGGGAGCAGTTGCCATTGGTACTCGCGAGAGACCAGGCTGAACTGGGTACGCTTTCGCACGATCGCGAATTAAGCGTGTGCAATTTCGCGTCATAGCACGCAACCCAGCAAACCGGCTTTGATGCAGCACCAATCAAAACAGGCGTAAGGAACAAATTCTTGCGCGACTGTACTCAGCAGAACACTCTCGATTGTGTTGACCTGTCACGCTTACGAGATATAAATCTCCGTTTGCGGCACCACCATTCAGATGCGGGTTCAGCAGCAAGTTCAAACGCGAAACTCAGAGACTCCTCGAAGCAAACGTCTTCCGGAAGACTTTCAGGACCGCAGCCTGGTGCGAATGAAAAATCATAGGTGCGGCACGTACTTCGTAAAACAGCCACCACTCTCATCTGCTGAACAGTCGCGGGCGACGTTGAGCTTGACTTCTCGGCCAGCTGCGGGCATCGCTCCGTAAATTCGTAAGGTGATTCCTTGATCAATCAGGAAACTCAGAGCCGAATCCTCGATCTCTATTCCCTGCTCAAAGAACTCGCTGCGGCCGATCTGAGCAAGCTGTTCGCGCCCGCCACCTACATGAAGGTGCCTGGCGGGGCCCCCGTGTTCGATGAAACTCAGCCATGCATGGGGTTTCCTCTACTGCTTTCCGGCACCGCGCGCTCGATCAAGTCTTCTGCGAGCGAACGCGACCTGCATCTTTATCAGGTGCTGCCCGGCAAGACGTGCATTCTCACCAGCAGTTGCGTGCTCGCGAATGCGCCCTATCAGGCGCGTGCCGTCGCGCAGGACGATATCGAACTGGTGGTGCTGCCGCCCGGCAGTTTCAAGCAGTTGTTCCCCCAGCTTGAGCTATTTCTCAACCAGGTATTTAATCGATTCTCTGGGCGCCTGACCGAGCTGATGAGTCTCGTCACGGCAGTTGCATTCCAGAAACTGGACCAGCGTCCCGCGTCCTTGCTGCTGTCCCGATCGAACCCGATCGAGATGACGCTTCAGAGCATCGCCGATGAACCTGGCAGCTTCAGAGAACTCGCCAGGCGGCTATTGAAGGACTTTGAACTCAAGGACTGAGTGCGCGTCGAACGAGGCCCGGTTCATGTACTGGATGACAGCGCCATGAGGAAATTTGTCAGTCTGTGAAAAGTTGGTGATGTGTATCACCGAAGTCTGGTAGTCCCGTGTCGGACACTTGTGGACAGGCTTGGATCAGATGTCCATTTTGACAAACCACTTTACAGGGAAATCAACATGTCACTCCGCATCAACGACATTGCGCCCAACTTCACCGCTCGCACCACTCAGGGAGAGATCGACTTTCATGAATGGATCGGCGACCAATGGGCCATCCTGTTCTCACACCCGAAGGATTTCACTCCCGTCTGCACCACCGAGCTGGGTTACATGGCGAAGATCGAGCCCGAGTTCACGCGGCGCAATGCCAAGCTGATCGGCCTGTCGGTCGACCCGGTCGAAAGTCATGACAAATGGGTGGCCGACATCGAGGAAACCCAGGGCGCCACGGTCAAATACCCGATGATCGGCGACACCGATCTCGCGGTCGCCAAGCTCTACAACATGCTGCCGGCCGAGGAGAGCGGCACCTCCGAAGGACGCACCCCCGCCACCAACGCGACAGTGCGCTCGGTGTTCGTCATCGGACCGGACAAGCGCATCAAACTGATGCTGACTTACCCAATGACCACCGGCCGCAACTTCGACGAGATCCTGCGCGTACTCGATTCGATGCAGCTAACCGCGAAGCACAAGGTGGCCACGCCGGTGAACTGGAAACAGGGCGAAGACGTCATCATCACGGGTGCGGTCAGCAACGAGGAAGCCGATCAACTCTTCCCCGGCTTCAAGACCATCAAGCCGTACTTGCGCGTCACCAAGCAGCCTGGCTGAACTCTGGCACGGCGGGCTGTCAAAGGCTCGCCGTGCCTCCCTTTTTTCAGAGCCCGCCATGTTGATCTTCCGCCAGCTGTTCGACCCCACCTCGTCCACGTACACCTACCTGCTGGGTGACAGCGGCAGCGGCGACGCGCTGCTGATCGACCCCGTCTACGAGCAGGTGCCGCGTGACCTCGCGCTGCTGCAGGAGTTGGGGCTCCATTTGCGGGCGACCCTCGACACCCACGTGCACGCCGACCACGTCACCGGCGCGTGGCGCCTGAGTCAACGCTGCGGCAGCCGTATCGCTCTCGCCGAGGCCGCTGGCGCGACCGGCGTGAATCGGCCCCTGCGGCACGGCGATCGTATCGACTTCGGCAGCCGCTACCTGACCGTACGGGCGACCCCCGGCCATACCAACGGCTGCCTGACCTATGTTCTGGACGACCGGAGCATGGCCTTCACCGGCGACAGCCTGCTGATTCGCGGCTGCGGCCGCACCGATTTCCAGCAGGGCAGCGCGCAGCAACTGTTCGCGTCGGTGCACGAGCAGATCCTCACGCTGCCTGAAAACTGCCTGCTCTACCCTGCACACGACTATCGCGGCATCACGGTCACGAGCGTCGCCGAAGAACGGCGTTTCAATCCGCGCCTGGGCGGCGATGTGGATGTCGGCGACTTCACCGGTCATATGAACAATCTGAATTTGCCGCATCCCAAACTGATGGCCGTGGCGGTGCCAGCGAACCTGCGCTGCGGCCAGCCGGACGCTGAAGCGTTGCCGCAGGACACACCTGACTGGGCGCCGCTGACGCTGCGTTTCAGCGGCGTTTGGGAGATCGAACCCATGACGCTGCTGGAGCATGCGGCCGGGCTACAGATCGTCGATGTGCGTGAAGCGCCGGAATTCATTGATCGCCTGGGCCACTTGCCGGGCGCGCGACTAGTGCCGCTTTCGCAGTTGATGCAGCGGCTCGATGAACTGGACCGCGAACGGCCGGTGGTGGCGGTGTGCCGCTCGGGCGTGCGCTCGGCCCAGGCTAGCGTGCTGCTGACCAAAGCGGGCTTCGGCAAGGTGGCGAACCTCGCAGGCGGGATGTTGCGCTGGAAGACCGAAGGCCTGCCGGTGGCGTCGGGAAGCGTCTGAGAGACCGCCAGCCGCCAGGCGTTCGCAGTTCGACTCGAATCAACGAGCCGAACGATGAGCGGCGGCAATCGCATCCAGCCCAGCGATCACAAAGCGGACGAAGTCGTCCGCGAGTGCATTTCTGTCTTTCGCGATAGCGGGCAGCAGCGCGTTTTGCACCTGCTTCGGCGCGATCATGAGCGCAATGCAGGGCAGCACGGTAAACATCACCGCTCGCTGTACGGCCGGGTCTCGGGGATCCAGTTGCAGCACCTCGCCCATCAGCCCCAGCATCACCGCTGCCTTGGGCCGCACAGCCTTCTCGACGAGCGCGGGCATCGCGCGGGAAGGCGACAATATCTCACGCAGCATCAGCATGAATCCCCACGGCGCGCCAGCGTTCGTCGACAGGCCGACAAAACGGGACAGCACCGCCCGCAATTTCTCCGTTGGATCGCCCGGTCCCTGTGTCAGCGCCGTGAGTTCGTCGAGCCCCACCATCTGCCGATGCGCCTCCACGAGCGCAGCTTCGTACAGTGCCTCCCGACTGCCAAAGTGATAGTTCACGGATGCCATCGGCGTCCCCGCGCGCGCGCATATCTCCTTGCTGGTGGCATCCGCGAAGCCGCGCTCCGCAAACACCTGTCCCGCCGTGTCGAGCAAGTGCTGGCGAGTAGCCGCACCATCGGGGCGGCTCGCCCGTTTGGGCTGCTTCACGGCGGTCCTGGCTGGTTTGCTGGGCATAGAGAAATCGCGACTCCGCAAACAGTTTGAATTCAAATTCAAATTCACATATTATCAATTCTACTTCGTCTGTGCCGCGCCTTGCAGCCATTTCACCGCCCTTCGGCTCGAAGCCGGAGCGCGGGACAAACAGTATGGATTACTTACTGAACATCGTTGTCGAGCGGAACATATCCAAGTGAGGCAAACCCGATGCCGACTTCAATCACATGTCCCGCGCCGATCATCGCGTCAATCGTCTTCCTGGCGCACGCTGCACTTTTCCGCAGTCGTTTGCCTTTGGGGAAAACGCAATGAACCGGATGCACATCACTGCGTGGTTGCTGCTGATCGCCGGCTTTGTTGCCGGTTGTTCCCGCCATGATGACAACGCGTATCAAGGTTATATCGAAGGCGAGTACGTCTATCTCGCGTCGTCGCAAGCGGGCACGCTGACGCAGTTGCAAGTGATGCGTGGACAAACGGTGAAAGCCGACGCGCCGCTTTTCCTGCTCGACCCGGTCGACGAAACCGCCGCGCTCGCTCAGGCGCAGCAACAGCTTGGCGCCGCCCGCTCGCAACTGGCCGATATCGAAACCGGCAAGCGTGTGCCCGAGATCAACGTCAATCGCGCACAACTTTCCCAAGCCGTCGCCAATGCGCGCAAGGCATCGCTGCAACTGACACGCGACGAGGCGCAGTTCCGCGCAGGCGGCATTTCAAAGGCGCAGCTCGACGATTCGCGCGCCAATGCCGACGCCACCGCTGCGCAAGTACGCGAACTCACCAGTCAGGTCGAAGTCGCGCGCTTGCCTGGCCGCTCGCAACAGATCGCCGCACAGCAGGCACAGGTCGCGGCCGCCGAAGCGGTCGTCGCGCAGGCACAGTGGAAGCTGGACCAGAAGCGCGTGACCGCGCCCGCCGACGGCCTCGTCTACGACACGCTCTATCGCGCCGGCGAATGGGTGGCCGCCGGAAGCCCGGTCGTGCAGATGCTGCCGCCGCAGAACGTCAAGGTGCGCTTTTTCGTGCCGCAGACGCTTGTCGGCGCAATGACGCCGGGCCGCGACGTGACGATACAGTGCGACGGCTGCGCAGCCGATGTGTCAGCGAAGATCACCTACGTGTCGAACCAGGCCGAATACACACCACCGGTCATTTATAGCAACGAAAGCCGCGCGAAGCTGGTGTTCATGATCGAAGCGCATCCGTCCGTCGCGGATGCAGCGAAGCTTCATCCGGGGCAGCCCGTGACGGTGGTGGTGAAATGAACGCCGATACGCCCGGATACGCGATCGACGTCCATAACCTGAACAAGCACTTTGGCGACAAGCACGTGGTCAACGACGTGACGCTGCAAGTCGCGCGCGGCGAGATTTTTGGCTTTCTCGGTCCGAACGGCAGCGGCAAGACCACGTCGATCCGCCTGATGTGCGGACTGCTCACGCCGGACTCCGGCACCGGCACCTGCCTCGGCTACGACATCCAGCGCGAGACCGCGCAGATCAAGCGCAACGTCGGCTATATGACGCAGCGGTTTTCGTATTGGGAAGACCTGACCATCCGCGAGAATCTCGACTTCGTCGCGCGTATGTATCAGATGCGCAACCGGCGCGAAGCCGTCGACCGTTCGCTCGAATCGCTTGGGCTGCAAAGCCGGGCGAATCAGCTAACCGGCTCGCTGTCCGGCGGCTGGAAGCAACGTCTTGCACTCGCGGCATGCATGCTGCACGAGCCGAAACTGTTGCTGCTCGACGAACCCACGGCGGGCGTGGACCCCACCGCGCGGCGCGACTTCTGGGAAGAACTCCACCGGTTGGCGGCGCACGGCATCGCGGTGCTGGTCAGCACGCATTATATGGACGAGGCCGAGCGCTGCCACAAGCTCGCGTACATCGCCTACGGCAAGTTGCTGGCGCAAGGCACAGCGAGCGAAGTCATCTCGTCACAGAATCTCGCGACCTGGTTGATCCACGGCGAACATCTGAGCGACCTGTCCGAACGGCTTCGCACGATGCCCGGCGTCGACCAGACCGTCGTATTCGGTTCCGCGCTGCATGTCAGCGGCAGCGATCACGAAGCGCTTGAAAAGGCGGTCAGGCAAGCCACTGCCGGCACGACGCTGCGCATCGAGCCGATCAGCACAGGACTCGAAGAGGTGTTCATCTATCTGATGAGCCATTCGAAAGATAACTTCGGAGCGCCATCATGAGCAGATCAATCGCATTTTCACTGACGCGCTGGTGGAGCATCGTGCTCAAGGAGTTCCTGCAATTACGACGCGACCGCATTACGTTTGCAATGATCGTGGGTTTGCCGATCATTCAACTAACGCTGTTCGGTTTCGCGATCAATAGCGATCCCAGACATCTGCCGACCGCTATCATCATTCACGACCAGAGCGAGTTTTCGCGCAGCTTCGTCGCGGCCATGACGAACTCGGCCTACTTCGACATCGTCGAAACGCTGCCGAACGAAGAAGCGGGCCGACGCGCACTCGCGCAAGGGCGCGTGCAGTTCGTGTTGAGCGTCCCGGTCGATTTCTCGAGAAAACTGCTGCGGGGCGAACGTCCGTCGTTGCTAGTCGAAGCCGACGCAACCGATCCCACCGCGACGAACACCGCTCTCGCCGCATTGCCGGGCCTGATTCAACCGGTGGCGGACAAGGACATCACCGGTCCGCTCGCGCATCTGAACGGCGGTCCGAGCGCATTCGGCGTGCAGGTCCACAGCCTGTACAACCCGGAAGGCATTACGCAATACAACGTGGTTCCCGGCCTGATGGGCGTCATCCTGACCATGACGCTCGTGATGATGACCGGCCTCGCCATCACGCGTGAACGCGAGCGCGGCACGATGGAAAACCTGCTCGCAACGCCTGTTCGGCCCATCGAGGTGATGACCGGCAAGATCGTGCCTTATGTTGCGATCGGCCTCATTCAGGCGACGATCATACTTGTTGCAACGCGCTTTGTGTTCCATGTGCCATTCGTCGGTAGCGTGGTGGCGATCTATCTGGCCGCGTTGCTTTTCATCGCGGCGAACCTGACGGTTGGCATCACACTGTCTTCGCTCGCGCAGAATCAGTTGCAGGCGATGCAACTGACGATGTTCTACTTTCTGCCCAACATCCTGCTGTCCGGCTTCATGTTTCCGTTCGCAGGCATGCCGCGATGGGCACAGTTCATCGGCAATCTGTTGCCGCTGACCTATTTCAACCGGCTGATTCGCGGCATTTTGCTCAAGGGCAACGGCTGGACGGATCTATGGCCGTCCGTGTGGCCCATGGCGCTTTTTACAGCCATCGTGATGACTATTGCCCTACGCTTCTACCGGCGCACGCTGGACTAGGAGGACATGTCGATGAAACCACTCGTTATCGCGTGCGTGCTCGCGTTATGCGGTTGCGCAGTCGGCCCCGATTTTCACGCGCCGGCGGCACCCGATACGCAGAGCTATACGCGCGACCCGCTGCCCGAAGGTGGCGCGGCGCGATCGGCGCAAACATTTAGCGTCGCCGACAGTACGCTTCCCATGTGGTGGCGCCAATTCCATTCGGATGCGCTCGATCGCCTTGTCGACCAGGCGTTGCGTCAAAGCCCGACACTCGGGCAAGCTCGCGCGAAGCTGCTCGAGGCGCGCGAAAGCTACACGGCGCAGGCTGGCGCGACGCAGTTTCCGAGCGTGGATGCGAATATCTCAGGCTCGCGGCAGAAGGTCGATCCCGCGGCGTTCGGCGTTCCGCTCGCCGAACCGCCGGGGCCGTTTTCGTTGTTCAACGCATCGGTCAGCGTGTCCTACGTGTTCGACGTTTTCGGCGGCAATCGACGCGCGCTCGAAGCAAGCCTCGCGCAGGTCGATTACCAGTCGTTCGAACTCGACGCCGCGCGGCTCTCCATCGCCGGCAATGTCGTGCTGAGCGCCGTGCGGCGTGCGTCGTTGCAACAGCAGATCACGCTGACGCAACGTCTCGCCGATGCACAGGCGCGGCAACTGGCCATCATCGAGGCGCGCTACGCCGCCGGCGGTGTGGCTCGGCTCGACGTGCACAGTCAGCGCACGCTGCTCGAACAGACACGCGCGTCGTTGCCGCCGCTGACCACGCAGCTCGCGCAGGCCGATCATCAACTCGCGATTCTGCTGGGCGTCGCGCCGTCGAAGGCGGACTTCAGCGACATCACGCTGGATGCGCTTCACTTGCCCAACGATATCCCCGTCACACTGCCCTCGACGCTGGCACGCGAACGGCCCGACATTCGTGCCTCGGAAGCGTTGCTGCATCAGGCCAGCGCGAACGTGGGCGTGGCAACGGCGAATCTGTATCCGCAGTTTTCCTTATCGGCGGGGATCGGTTCGGAGCGCACCAGCGTGAGCGACATCGTGAAGGGCCTGAATATCTGGAACGTGGGCCTCAATCTGACCCAGCCGCTTTTCCACGGCGGAGAATTGCGCGCGAAAAAACGTGCCGCGCAAGCGGCTTATGACGCGGCGTTAGCGGCTTATCAGCAGACCGTGTTGCAGGCGTTGCAGCAGGTTGCCGATTCGCTGAGCGCATTGCAGGACGATGCGCGCGAGCTGCAAGCCCGCGACAACGCCGACCAGCAGGCACAGGCGAGCCTCGTGATCGCGCGCCAGCAGTATGACGTTGGCGGCATCAGTCAGACTGCGCTGCTCGACGCGCAACGCCAGGCATTGCAGACAGCGGTCGACCGGACCCGTGCACAGGGCGACCAGTTCAGCGACACGGCGGCGTTGTTTCAGTCGCTCGGCAGCGGGACAATGCAAACGACGTTGGGCAGTAGCCGCTGAATCTGACATTGCCTCTCGCCGGCAAGGGCGGCCGCCCTGCTGAACGTGGCAAAGGCGATCACTACGTAATCAGCTTGTCGAGGGTAATCGGCAAGTCCCTTATCCTTTTGCCGGTGGCATGCCAGATTGCATTGCTCACCGCCGCGGCCACGCCCACCACACCAATCTCGCCCACGCCCTTCACCCCGAGTGGATTGACGATGTCGTCGTGTTCGTCGACAAACAATACGTCGATGTCGCGGATGTCGGCATTCACCGGCACGTGGTATTCGGCGAAGTTGTGATTCATCTGCCGCCCGAGCGCGTGGTCGAACTGACCGTGCTCGTGCAGCGCCATGCTGATGCCCCACACCACGCCGCCGGCGATCTGATTGGCTGCCATCTTCGGATTGACGATCCGGCCCGCGGCAATCGCGCTGACCACGCGCGTCACGCGCACGGTGCCGAGCGCCTCGTCCACGCGCACCTCGAGGAACACGGCCGAATGCGTGCCCATCGAATACGCCTGCTGCTTTTCGTGCGGCTTCACGCTCACCAGCTCTGCCACTTCTTCGAGGCCGGCACGTTCGAGCAGCGTATCGATAGCGACGGCATCTTCCGCGCCTGGCCCGCAAACCAGCCGGTTGCCCGAACGCCGCACGTCGTCGCGCGACACCGTCGCGAACCGGCCGCCGACATGTTCGCGCGCGAGTTCGACGAGCCGGTTGTGCAACCTCTTGCACACGACGTCGACCGCACTGCCCACCGACGACACCGTCCACGACCCGCCTTCGATCGGCGCCTTCGGCAAACGCGTGTCGTCGAGTTCGAAGCTCACGTCGCTCACCGCGACGCCGAGCGCGTCCGCCGCGATCTGGCTCATCGCCGTGTAGGTGCCGGTGCCGATATCGGCGGTCGAACTCGATACGGTCACGTGGCCGTCGCGCGTCATCACCGCACGCGCCGCCGCTTCGTTCTGCATTGCGTCCCATGCGCCGGTCGCCATCCCCCAGCCGATCAACTCGCGGCCCTCGCGCCGCGCGCGCGGCGCGAGCGGCCGCTTGCTCCAGCCGAAGCGCGCCGCCCCTTCGCGATAACACTCGCGCAACGCCTTGCTGGAGAACGGCAGATTCTTGTTGGCGTCACGCTCGGCGTAGTTGATGAGCCGCAATTCGAGCGGGTCCATCTGCAACGCTTCGGCCAGTTCATCCATCGCCATTTCGAGTGCGAACAGGCCCTGTGTCGCGCCGGGCGCGCGCGCATCCGAGGGCGTGGGCACATCGAGCCGGACCAGCTTGTAGCCCATCGTCACGTTATCGCACCGATAGAGCTGGCCGGCCCAGTTCACCGTCACGTCGCAATAGTCTTCGTATTGCGAGGTCTCCGCCACGGCTTCGTGAATCACCGCCTGCAATCTGCCCTGCGCATCCGCACCGAGCGCGACACGCTGGATGGATTGCGGACGATGCGCGAAGGTGAACATCTGCTGGCGCGTCAGTGTGAGCCGCACCGGACGCTTCAGTTCGCGCGCGGCCATCACCGCGAGTGCGAGGTGATAGTACGGCCGCAAGCCGGAACCGAACGCGCCGCCGACGAACGGGGCGATGACCTGTACCTCATCGTCTTTCAGACCGAATACCTGAGTCAGATACGACTTGGCATTGCCGACGCCCTGCGTCTTCTCATACACGGTCAGGCGGCCCTGCTCGTCCGGCACCACGGTGCAGCCGTGCATTTCCATCGGACTGTGATATTCCGCCGGCGTGCTGTAGAACGCATCGACACGGGCGACGGCGCTGGCCAGTGCGGCATGGGGATTGCCGCGTGCGGGCGGCGGCGGATCGAAGCCGCCTTTTTCCGTCGAAGGCGGCACGGCGCTCATCACCGCCTCGCCTATGTCGGTTCGATGGGGCGTACTTTCATAATGCACGTCGACGAGCGATGCCGCATAGCGCGCCAGTTCGAGCGACTCGGCCACCACTAGTGCAACCGGCTGGCCGCTGTACCACACGCGCTCGTCCCATAGCGGCCGGAACGGCGTGCCGCCGGGCGCGATCATGTCCTTGTACAACTTCTCGTCGAGCGGAAGCGGCGGGCGGTTCTGATGGGTCAGCACGAGCAGCACGCCACGCAATGCGAGCGCGGCCGATGCGTCGACCGACACGATGCGGCCGGTCGCGATCGTGCTCGATACGACGAAGCCATAAGTCATTGCGTCGGCGGTGAATTCGGCGGCATAACGCGCGGCGCCGGTCACCTTCAGCGTGCCGTCGACACGCTTGTGCGGCACGCCGGTGGCGCGCAATGCCGGCAAAGTTTCGGCGCGGTTCATGATGCGGCCTCCTCGAACGAACGTTGCGTAGCCAGTTCGAACGCGCGCGCGATCACGCGCCGCGCCAGATCGATCTTGAACGCATTGCCGGGACGGCCCTGCGCGCCGCGCAGCAACGCGGCGGCAAACTCGCGCACCGTGGCCGCGTTCAGCGGTTTGCCGCGCAACTGCGCTTCGGCCTCGGGACAGCGCCACGGCTTATGCGCGACGCCACCGAGCGCGCAATGCGCAGCGACGATATCATCGCCGTCGAGTTCGACACCCAGCGCCGCCGACACCAGCGCGAACGCATACGACGCACGGTCGCGCACTTTCACATACGCGTGATGCGACGCAAAACCTTGCTTCGGCAATTCGATGGCCGTGATCAATTCGTCGTCGCGCAGATTGGTGTCGAGGTTCGGCGTGTCGCCGGGCAAGCGGTGAAAATCCGCGAACGCGAGCGTGCGCGCCCCGTCCTTGCCGTCGAGATGCACGGTCGCATCGAGCGCCGCGAGCGCCACGCACATATCCGACGGATGCACGGCGATGCACTGATCGCTCGCGCCGAGAATCGCGTGAATGCGGTTGATGCCGTTCATCGCCGGACAGCCCGAGCCGGGCTCGCGCTTGTTGCACGGTGTGCCCACGTCGTAGAAGTAATGACAGCGGGTGCGTTGCAGCAAATTGCCGCCGACAGTCGCCACATTGCGGATCTGCGCGGACGCTCCGGCCAGAATCGCATCGGCGAGCAGCGGATAGCGCGCGGCGACGGTCTCGTTGTAAGCGACCGCGCTGTTGGTGACCAGCGCGCCGATTTTCAAACCACCGTCCGGAGTGGCTTCGATCTGCTTGAGCGGCAAACGATTGATGTCGACCAGCACTTTCGGACGCGCCACGTCCTCGCGCAACAGGTCCACGAGATTGGTGCCACCCGCGATGAACGCCGCGGCGGCATTCGCGCGATGCTGCGCGATCGCGTCGGCTACCGCGTTTGCACGCGTATACGAAAAACGGTTCATGAGCAGGCTCCCTGCGCGTCCGGCTGCCCGTCCGCGAGATCCGCTGCGTCGAGAATCGCCGCGACGATGTTGGTGTACGCGCCGCACCGGCACAGGTTGCCGCTCATCTGCTCGCGAATATCGTCGGCGCACTTGACGTGGCCCTCGGCAAGCATTGCAACCGCCGAGCAGATTTGCCCCGGCGTACAGTAGCCGCACTGAAACGCATCATGGTCGATAAAGGCCTGCTGGACCGGATGCAGCCGGTCACCTTCGGCCAGCCCTTCGATCGTCGTGATCGACGCACCGTCGCGCACCACGGCGAGGGCGAGACAGGTGTTGATTCTCTGGCCGTCGACGATCGCGGTGCACGCCCCGCACTGGCCGTGATCGCAGCCTTTTTTCGTTCCTGTCAGATGACAGTGCTCGCGCAGCAGATCGAGCAGGGAGGTCCACGCCTCCACTTCGAAGTGCCGCTTTTCGCCGTTGATTTGAAACGTGACCGGCATACGTTGTGCTTCGTCGGGTGCGACGTCCAGCGTCCGCTCTACGATTGGGGTGTCCATGGGTGTTCTCCTCACTCCGTGCTGTAGCTCGCGCACTCCAGCGCATCCATCGCGAACATGGCGCAAGCGGCGTGCCACGGTGCTGCGGCGGACCATCGCGCTAACGCTCTGGACCCGCGCGGATGCGGCGCAAAGAAGCAGCCGGCCAGCGTGTCCGGCGCATCGGGTGCCTGCCTCGTAGCCGCGCGTGGCCGGTCTGCAACTTCAAATAATCGGTGCGCCACCCGTGACCGCGACAGTCGCGCCGGAGATATAGCTCGCCTCGTCCGATGCCAGCAGTACATAAGCCGCCGCCAACTCGGCCGGCTGGCCGGGGCGTTTCATCGGCACCTGCTCGCCGAATTTCTCGACCTTTTCCGGCGGCATCGTCGACGGAATCAGCGGCGTCCAGATCGGTCCCGGCGCCACGCAGTTCGCGCGAATGCCTTTTTCGGCGAGCAACTGCGCAAGGCCGCCGGTGAAATTCTGAATCGCGCCCTTGGTCGCCGCATAGGCGATCAGCCCGGGATTCGGATGGTCGGCGTTGATCGACGTGGTGTTGACGATCGCCGAGCCCGGCTTCATATGCTTGACCGCCTCCCGCGTGATCCTGAACATCGCGCCGATGTTGGTATCGAAGGTCTTGTCCCATTCCTCGTCGCTGATTGCGTCGAGCGACGGGTAGCTCATCTGGTATGCCGCGTTGTTGACCAGTATGTCGAGCCGGCCGAACGCCTCGACAGCCTTGTCGACGATCGCCGCGCAATGCGCGGACTGCGTGATGTCGCCGGGCATCAGCACCGCCTTGCGGCCCGCCTGTTCGACCCAGCGCGCAGTTTCGCGCGCGTCGTCGTCCTCGTCGAGATAGGAGATCAGAACGTCCACGCCTTCGCGCGCAAACGCGATGGCGACCGCGCGGCCGATGCCACTGTCGCCGCCGGTGACGATCGCCGCTTTGCCGGCAAGGCGGCCCGAGCCTTTATATGATCGCTCGCCATGATCCGGCTGCGGTTGCATGTCCGCCGTCCTGCCCGGCGTCTGATTCTGCTGCTGCGCGGGAAACGGTGGCGTGGGACGTTGCGTGTCGCTCATGTCAAACCTCCAGAGTACGAATCGACCTAAGCGGTGTGCGCGCGGCAGACCGCGTGGCGAGGGGTTTCACGGTGCTCGCCTGGTTGGTGAGCAACCGCCGGGCCCGCGAATGACCCTGTGCGCGAAACAAAGCACGTCGCAATTTTTTCAACGGATTGCGCAATGTCTTGCATTGCCCGTCGCATTGCTCATTCGCCCTGCGATCACACTTTCCGCACGCAAGCGACGATCCGCCGCCAAGCGAATCCCCCAACCTCGCCACATTACGGATTGCAATAGTGCGGAACGACGTTTGCGCCGTTGAATACACATCACACACACGGCAGGCCACCTTGGGGAGACTTCAATGGCTCAAACCGTCGGCGACTTCATCATCGAGCGATTGCATGCCTGGGGCGTGCGCCGCATTTACGGCTATCCCGGCGACGGCATCAACGGCGTGTTCGGCGCGCTCAGCCGCGCACAGGCCGCGGCGGAAAAAGGAACCAACAAATCCAGCGCCGCGATCGAATTCATCGAATTCATTCAGGTCCGGCACGAAGAAATGGCCGCCTTCATGGCCTCGGCGCATGCAAAGTTCACCGGCGAACTGGGCGTGTGCATCGCCACATCCGGCCCCGGCGCATCGCATCTGCTCACCGGTCTGTACGACGCGAGGCTGGACCATATGCCCGTCCTCGCGATAACGGGCCAACAGGCGCGCGCCGCGCTCGGCGGCCACTATCAGCAGGAACTCGACCTCGTGTCGATGTTCAAGGACGTGGCGGGCGCCTTCGTCGAACAGGCGACGGTCCCAGCGCAAGTGCGCCATCTGGTCGACCGCGCGATACGCACCGCGCTATCCGAACACAAGGTCACGGCAATCGTGCTGCCGAACGATCTGCAAGATCTCCCGTACGAAGCGCCCGGCCGCAAACATGGCACGCTGCATTCGGGCGTGGGCTATCGCGCGCCGCGCCTCGTACCTTATGAGGATCAACTCGAGCAAGCCGCCGACGTGCTCAACGCCGGCAAGAAAGTCGCGATCCTCGTCGGCGCGGGCGCGCTGCACGCAACCGACGAAGTGATCGCCCTCGCCGACAAGCTCGGCGCGGGCGCGGCGAAGGCGCTGCTCGGAAAAGCCGCGCTGCCCGACGATCTGCCGTGGGTCACCGGGTCGATCGGACTGCTCGGCACCAAGCCGAGCTATGACCTGATGACGCGCTGCGACACGCTGCTGATGATCGGCTCCGGCTTTCCGTACGCGGAATTTTTGCCGAAGGAAGGCGACGCGCGCGGCGTGCAGATCGACATCAAGGCCGACATGCTGAGCCTGCGTTATCCGATGGAAGTGAATCTGGTCGGCGATAGCGCCGAAACCTTGCGCGCGCTGCTGCCGCTGCTCGAAGAGAAGAAGGACCGCGCGTGGCGCGAGCAGATCGAAGGCTGGACCGAGGACTGGTGGAAAACGCTGGAAAAGCGCGCGCACCAACCCGGCAAGGACGCGGTCAATCCTCAACGCACCGTCTGGGAGTTGTCGAAGCGCATCCCATCCAATGCGATCGTGACGAGCGATTCCGGCTCGGTCGCGAACTGGTATGCACGCGATCTGCAAGTGCAGCGCGGCATGATGTGCTCGCTGTCGGGCGGACTCGCGTCGATGGGCGCGGCCGTGCCCTATGCGATCGCCGCGAAGTTCGCCTATCCCGAGCGGCCCGTCATCGCGCTGGTGGGCGACGGCGCGATGCAGATGAACAATATGGCCGAGTTGATCACCGTGTCGAAGTACTGGCAAGGCTGGTCGGATCCGCGCTGGATCTGCATGGTGCTCAACAACCAGGACCTGAATCAGGTGACGTGGGAGCAGCGCGCGATGGAAGGCGATCCGAAGTTCGAGGCGTCGCAGGATATTCCTTCCGTGCCGTATCACAAGTTCGCCGAGTTGATCGGACTCCAGGGCATCTATGTGGACGACGCTGAACAGATGGCCGCGGCCTGGGATGAAGCACTGGCGGCGAAGCGTCCGGTCGTCATCGAAGTGAAGGCCGATCCGAACATCGCGCCGCTGCCGCCGCATATCACGCTCGCTCAGGCCAAGGCGTTCGCGTCGACGCTGATGAAGGGCGACCCGAACGAAGGCAACGTAATCGTCCAGACGGCGAAGCAGGTGCTCGGCGCGGTTCTTCCCGGCCATCACGGCAAATAAAGCGGGCAGGCGCAGATGAAAGACAGCAAGGCTACGCGCGGCAGCTCGCAAGGGCCGCTCGACGCACTGCGTGCGGGGCGCATACCGCATTCCCGCCGATGCACCCGAGGTCGACGGCACGTTTGCGTGGGAGGCTCACCGCTTGCGCGTTGAAGCACGATGTGTGGGAGGTTCGTGCGGACTGGCTGTCAGGCACATCTTATGCTGAACACCCTTCGCTATTCGACTGAAAAACGGGCTGATCGTTTGTAGCATATTGTGATATAACGCCATTCACCCTCGCCAGTTTCCAACTGACCCGCTCAGGAGTGAGCGCATGCTTTTGCATTGGCACGAGTCGGCTGCTGCCGTGTGGCCCAGGCTCCCGGTCTTGTCCGTCCCTTTCGTTCTCTACGACGCGACGCTCGCCGCACGCGCGAGATACCCATGACGGGCGGCGCCTCGATGCCGGAAAACACCCCCCTCGCCTACTTCCTGCACAGCGCCGGCCCCGCCGCGCGGCCTGTGCTTGTGCTCGGTTGGAGCCTCGCCGCGCTGTGCGTCGGCGTGTGCGTGATCGTGGGCATCCTGCTGATGACCGCCGTATTTCATAGGCGCGGCGCAACCGGGCATCGAATGACGGAGCGAGGCGGCGGCCGCGCCGTATTGGCCGGCACCGTCATCTCAACACTGCTTCTACTCGGAGCGCTGATTTACATGCTGTGGGTTCTCGCCGTGGTCGCCTCGCCATCACGCGACCCCGTACTGACGATCACCGTGACCGCGTATGACTGGTGGTGGAAAGCGGACTACGGCGAAGGCAGTCCGCAGGGCTTTTCCACCGCGAACGAAATTCACATTCCCGTCGGCGAACCAGTGATGGTGAAGCTCAAAAGCGCGGATGTCATTCACGCGTTCTGGGTGCCTGCCTTGGCCGGGAAAACGCAAACCATTCCAGGCCAGGTGAATCGGCAATGGATCGAGGCCGACAAACCGGGCGTCTATCGCGGACAGTGCACGCAGTACTGCGGCGCGCAGCATGCGCACATGGCGCTCGAGGTGGTCGCGCAGGACCCGCAAGACTATGCGAACTGGTACGACGCGCAGGCACGGCCCGCCGCGCCGCCCGCGACCGTCGACGCAACTCGCGGCCAGCATGTGTTCATGGAGCGGTGCGCGGGTTGCCATGCCGTGCGCGGCAGCGACGCGGCCGGCGTGCAGGCGCCCGACCTCACGCATCTGCTGACCCGTCGCCTGATCGCCGCCGGAACGATGACGAATACACCTCAAAACATGATGGAATGGATTGCACACGCTCAGGAGATCAAACCGCAGTCGCTGATGCCGGATATCAAGCTCAGCCCGAACGACAGCCGCGATCTTGCGGCCTATCTCGCGACGCTCAACTGACGGAACCCCATGATGGCTGCCTCGGGAAACGAAGATCTGGCCGCAGTACCGGAAATCACGTTCCGCCGCGAACCGGAAGTCGGCGAAGCGCCGGAAGGCTCCGCCGAAGAGCGCCGGCTGCGGGACCTATGGGAAAGCGAGCCAGGCTGGCGCGGCTGGCTCTCGACCGTCGATCACAAGCAGATCGGCCTGCGCTACATCGTCACGGCATTCTGTTTTCTGCTGCTCGGCGGAGTCGAAGCGTTGATCATGCGGCTGCAACTGGCCCGGCCCAATGAATCGCTGCTGACGCCGGATCAATACAACCAGCTCTTCACGATGCACGGCGTGACGATGATTTTCCTGTATGCGCTGCCCGTGCTCAGCGGCTTTTCGAATTACCTGTGGCCGTTGATGCTCGGCTCGCGCGATATGGCGTTCCCGCGTCTGAACGCGCTTTCGTATTGGGTATTCCTGTTCGCGGGCCTCTTTCTGTACGCCAGTTTTCCGCTCGGTGAAGCGCCCAACGCCGGCTGGTTCAACTACGTTCCGTTCGCGTCACTGGAATACAACCGTGGCCCCAACATCGACGTGTACGCCCTCGGCATGGTGCTGCTCGGCATCTCGACCACGGTGGGCGCGGCGAACTTCGTCGTGACGCTGTTCAGGATGCGTGCCGACGGCATGTCGATCAACCGTCTTCCGATCATCGTGTGGGGTACGCTGACCGCCTCGTTCGCCAACCTCTTCGCGGTGCCCTCGGTCAGCCTCGCGTTCTTCATGTTATGGATGGACCGCAACGTGGGCACGCATTTCTTCGACGTGTCGAGCGACGGACGGCCCATGCTCTGGCAGCACCTGTTCTGGATGTTCGCGCACCCGTGGGTCTACGTGATCGTGCTGCCGGCGATGGGCATCGTGTCGGACGCGCTGCCCACCTTCTGCCGGCGCCCGATTGTCGCGTATGCGGCGGTGGCCGTGTCCACGGTCGCCACCATGCTGGTCGGCTTCGAAGTGTGGATTCATCACATGTTCGCGACCGGACTGCCGCCGCTCGCGCTCGCCATTTTCGGCGCGGCCAGCATGCTGATTTCTGTGCCCAGCGCGGTGGCCGTGTTCGCATGGATCGCCACGATCTGGCTGGGCCGCCCCGTTTTCAAAACGCCGTTTCTGTACTTCGCGGGCTTTGTGCTGATGTTCGTCGTCGGAGGCGTTTCCGGCGTGATGACCGCAGCCGTTCCGCTCGACTGGCAACTTACCGATACCTATTTCGTGGTCGCGCATCTCCATTACGTGCTGCTCGGCATCAACGTGTTCCCGGTGCTGGGCGGCATCACCTACTGGTTTCCCAAATTCACCGGCCGGCTGATGAACGAGCGCTTCGGCAAGCTGACTTTCTGGGTTGTGCTGATCGGCTTCAACGTCGGCTTTTTTCCGATGCACATCTCGGGGCTGCTCGGCATGCCGCGGCGCATCTACACCTATCCAGAAGGGATGGGCTGGGATCTCAGCAACATGGTGACTACCGTCGGTTCATTCGTGTTCGGCGCCGGCGTGCTGATGTTCGTCGCAAACGCGCTGATTTCCGCGAAGCGTGGCGCGTGTGCCGGTGCGAACCCATGGGATGGCGCGAGCCTGGAATGGTCGGTTTCGTCTCCACCGCCGCCCTACAACTTCGCCGTGCTACCCGTAATCGCGTCGCGCCATCCGCTATGGGAAGACCGCCTCGATGAAGGCAGCCAGCGTTCGAGCCTGAAAACCGGTTACCTGCTGCATCGCGGCCGCGAAACACTCGGCGTGTCGCCGCTAAGCGGCAGCGCCGATGTCATTCTGAAGATGCCTGAGGACACTTTCACGCCGTTCTTTCTCGGCCTGTTCAGCGCGCTGTTCTTCATCGGCCTGCTCGTGCGCAGTCCCACGTTCGTCCTTGCGATGACAGCGGCTTGCGCGGCGGCGATCATCATATGGCTGTGGCCGCGCCATTCGCTCGCACAACGCGAACCGCCGCCCGCGAGCGCGCGACCCGGCCTCGCCACGCACGACGCCGACGCAACGCTGCCGGTGGGCAGCGCGGGCGAACACTCGGGCGGCTGGTGGGGCGTGCTGACGCTGGTTGCAACGGAAGCCTGTCTGTTCGGCTATCTGATCTTCTGCTATCTCTATCTGGGCGCGCAAACCGATCTTGCGTGGCCGCCGGAAGGAATGCCGAAGGTCGGTATCGGCGCGCTCAACACAGCGTTTCTGCTGCTCAGCAGCGTGTTCGTCTGGCTCGCGGAGCGGTTCGTCAGGAAGAGCCGCAAGCTCGCGGCGATCGTCGCAATGCTGGTTGCGGTTGCGCTCGGCATCGTCTTTCTTTTGATCCAGATGAAGGAATGGAAAGATCATCCCTATGGATTGACCGCGCATCTTTACGGCTCGCTCTATTTCACGATCACTGGCTTTCACATGGCGCACGTCGTCGTCGGCCTGGTTGTGCTCGTCATGATGACGCTGTGGATCGCGCTCGGCTATCTCGACGAACGACGTGCGGCGCCGATCAAGATCGGCGGTCTGTACTGGCATTTCGTGGATGTGGTCTGGCTGTTCATCTTCACCACGCTGTACCTTTCGCCGTTCATCCTGAGGGGGCGCTAGCCATGCCTGAATCAGGTCTCGCGTCTTCGCAACCGTTCGCAATGCGTCGCAAGCTATTGGCGGGCTGCGCGCTCGCGGGTTTGTTTGGAACGCCGGGCATCTGGCTACTGCAGGTGATCGTCTCCGAAGTACTGTCCGCGACCGCCTGCTATGGCACCAGCGCGCCGCGCTCCGAACCGTTGTGGAGCGGCTTCAATACGTGGATCTTCGCCATTTCGGCAGTCGCGGTGGCCGTGGCCGCCCCATGCGCCGGTTTCGCGTGGTACGGGTTCCTGCTGGCGCGACGCGACGGCCGCGCCGGTGAACCGCACCCGCATCGTCATGAAGCGCTGCGCACGAACGAACAGCTTCGCGCGGACGACACGGTCAGAGTGCGCTTCGTCGCGCTGTGCAGTGCGCTGGTCGGTACGGGATTTCTGGTCGGCGTGATCTTCATCTGGCTCGCGCCGTTGTTCGTCGATCCGTGCAGCGCAGGGTATTGACGCCATGAAAGCGAAGCGCGTCCGGTCACTCGCAGCACGCTTACTCCTCATCAGCTGTGCAATCAGCGTGCTGGGCGGTTGCAAACGCGAGAGCGCCCCGGACGGGTTCGCCAGCATCACGCGAAACTCGCCGCTCGCAATGGACGCAGCGCTGATTGCGCGCGGCGAATATCTCGCCAAGGCAGGCGATTGCGCCGCCTGTCACGACGCGGCGGACAAAACGCCCTACGCGGGCGGCATGCCCGTCAATTCGCCGTTCGGGCCGATCTATGCCAGCAATATCACGCCGGATCCCACCTTCGGCATTGGCCGATACACGTTGCAGCAATTCGCCGACGCACTGCGCGTCGGCAAGACGCCGCAAGAGAAACGGCTCTACCCGGCGATGCCATACCCATCGTTCGCAAAACTGAGCGATGAGGATGTGACGGCGCTATACGCCTACTTCATGCACGGCGTCACAGCATCGACGAACCGTGCGCCCGTCACCAGCTTGCCTTTTCCATTCAACCAACGGTGGGCGATGTACTTCTGGAGCCACCTGTTCGGCAACCGCGAGCGTTACGTCGCCAATTCGCACCATAACGCCGAATGGAACCGCGGCGCCTATCTCGTGCAAGGCCCCGGACATTGCGGCGCGTGCCACACGCCACGCGGTCCCGCCTACAACGAGTTGGGCTACGACGAACGCGGCGAACACTACCTGACCGGCGGCATCAACGATCACTGGTTTGCGCCCAATCTGACGGGCGATCCGGCGAGCGGCCTGGGGCGCTGGTCGCAAGAAGACATTGCATCGTTTCTTCGCGCCGGACACGGAGGACGCGCCACCGCGTTCGGCGCGATGGCGCCGGTTGTCGAGGAAAGCACTCAGTATCTGAACGACGCCGATTTGCGCGCGGTCGCGGCCTACCTGAAGTCGCTGCCGGCGCGAGGCACGAGCGGCACGTTCGACAACAACGAACATGCGCGCACCCTGACCGCACGGGCAATCGACACAGGTGAGGTCGAACGTCCCGGCGCCGGGGTCTATCTATCGTTCTGCGCGCGATGTCATCGCGCCGATGGCACGGGTGAGTCAGGCAAGGCCCCTGCGCTCGCCGGCAACTCGCTCGTGATGGCAGCCGACGCGACTTCGGTCATGCGCATCGTGATTGAAGGCAGCGAGAGCCCGACTACGAGCGATCAGCCGAAACCGCAGAAGATGCCCGCGTTCAACGACCAGCTCACCTCGGCGGAAATCGCGCAGGTGGTGAGCTTCATCAGGAATACATGGGGAAATCATGCGGCTCCGGTATCGGACCGGGAGGTGCATCAGTTAAGGTCGGCAATTCACAAGTGAGGCGTGCCTGCCGCACATGCGGGGGAGTGCATGTGCCTGAAATCACTTGGACCGTTTTTGTTGACGGCTGAGTTTGTGCGCTGTCTGGAGTGATTCGACGATCGTCGCATAGACGCGCCGGCGGGTTTCGGGGTCCGGCGCACGCAGCGCGAACGAAGGGTGATAGGTTGCGACAACCAGGTGTTCGCCGTGTTCGATCGTTTTGCCGAGAGCATCCTGTAGCCGCGAGTGCGCATCTTCCAGCACGGCTTTCAGCGCGGTAGCGCCCAATGCGACTATCACGCGCGCTTCTATTTGCTGAAATTCCCGATTGAGCCAGTATTCACACGCTGCAATTTCTCGTTGCGCCGGCGTTTTGTGCATGCGACGCTTGCCGCGCGGCGTCCACTTGAAATGCTTGACTGCATTCGTGACATAGACGTGGGCGCGCTCCAGCCCCGCTTCTTCGAGCGCTTTATCGAGCAATGCACCGGCGGGTCCGACAAAGGGCCGGCCGTGCAGGTCTTCCGCATCGCCTGGCTGTTCGCCGACCAGCATGATCGACGCATTACGTGGCCCCTCGCCGCCGACTGGTTGTGTGGCGTCGCGCCATAGCGCGCAACGGCGGCAGTCCGCAAGTTTCGCCGGTTGCTGGTCGCGGTCGATGTCTGCACTGGCGGCCTTGCTGCTGTGCGTATGCTGACGTTTATCGGCTTTGTCATCGGCCATGGTTGGCATTCCCGCTGCGTTCGCCGTCGACAGCCAAACACGCTATGAGCGGCGAGTGGAATCCGGCGGAATAGGGTTCTTGTCTTATGTGCCGATTACGCCGGTTGCCTTTTTAACACAGCAAACAGCGTTCCCCGCGGACTACCTGAGCCTGTCCTTGTCATATTCGGTGCGCACACCTGCGGGCAACCAGGGCTCCTTGTGGCAGCACCACAGTTCGTAGGTGGGCTCATAAATACCCACCCGGTCGAACGCACCCAGCGGCAAGTCCAGCTCGTCGCTTCCCACGTATTCCATGAACGCGACTGAGCCACAGGTCGGGCAAAAATGCCTTCGCGCGCCCGGCGAACTTTGCCAGGCTTGCGTGCGCCCGGAAAACTCCACGGCGGTACGTGCGAACATGGCGTAACCGCCGAACACATTGCCGTGTATTCGGCGGCAGGTCATGCAATGGCAAATGGACACGCGCCTCGGCCGCGCATTGACACGAAAGCGCACCGCACCGCATGCACATCCGCCGGTTTCTTCGATGTGGTCGCTAATGACTTCCATCACACTCTCCTGGCCGGGCGCGCTACTTCTCGCTTTTCTTCGGAATCTTCGCGCCCGACTTGCGCGCCTGATTCAAGGCGACCGCCACAGCCTGCTTGTGCGGCTTGCCATGTTTCGTTTCGGTCTTGATGTTGTGAGACACGGTGTCCTTCGACGTTCCTTTCTTCAGCGGCATGATCCTCTCCTTATCAAAGAGGCAACCACGCGACAGTGCGGCTGCCACACGAATGCGCAGCATGCGGCGTGCCAAACACGCAGATCGACGCGACGCGATTCCCTCACGACCCGCGTTACGTGTCCGCCGCGGCAATCACGATCTTGCCGCGCACGTGCCCTTTCTCCAGCCTGGCCAATGCTTCGGGCACGGCGTCGAATGGATAGGTTGCCGAAACTTTCACGTCGACCTGGCCCTGGTCGATCAGCCGCGCAATTTCCGCCAGTTGCCCTCCGTCGGGCCGCGCGGTGTAGCGCGCGGCACGTGCGCCGCGGTTGGTCGCCGCGATCTGCGATGGCTCGGCGAGCGTGGAGATCAGCGCGCCACCGGCCTTCACCACGGCCCACGACCGCTGTTGCGTTTGGCCGCCGACAAGATCGAACACCAGGTCCATATCGGGCGCGGCGTCTTCGAATCTTTGCGTCGAGTAGTCGATCACATGATCGGCGCCGAGTCGTCGCACGAACTCCACGCCATCGCCCGATGCGGTGACGAACACCCGCGCGCCCATTGTCTTCGCGAACTGCACCGCTAAATGTCCAACGCCGCCCGCACCCGCATGAATCAGCACGCGCTGTCCGGCGTCCAGGGCGCCGTGATCGAAGAGTCCTTGCCATGCGGTCAACGCGGCGAGCGGCACGGCACCCGCCACCGCCCAGTCGACTTTCGCCGGACGGCGCGCCAGCGCATTCGCTTCAACGACCACGAACCCGGCATACGCGCCCTGCCCTTGGCCGACGAAACCGTAGACTTCGTCGCCCGGCTTCCACTGCGTGACGTCCTTGCCGACAGCTTCCACCATGCCGGCAAAATCTCGCCCTAATGTATAGGGCAATTGGTCTTCCCCTATCAGCGGATACTTACCCGCGCGCGTCTTCAAATCGACCGGATTGGCGCTAGCGGTTCGCACGCGAACCAGTACCTCGTGACCGGCCGGTTCGGGCACACTGATCTTCTCCCGTTCGAAGACATCCGGACCGCCGAACCTGTGAATACGATAAGCAAACATCTGACTCATTGTTGCCTCCTTGAAAGGACCGGGGACTAGAGTGCGAGACGTGAACGCGGCCACGTTCGTCTGCCGGGCGTGCAAGCAGCATTCCTCGCCGGCGCCGCCAATGATCGAAGCCGGCCGTACCATGGCCGCTGGGAATAAGGGTTGCTAGGAGTGCAGCAAGCGATTGCGGCCAGGACACCAACAACGCAAACGCATTTCGCCGGCGTCGCCGGTCGAGGTCTACCCGGGGAGCACGTCATGAAGCAAATCGCCCTTGAACAGTTGCGACCGACCCAGATGACGCACGGCATGCGCGAGGTCTCGAAGAAGATCGAGCAATACCGAAGCCTGTCGGAACATGACCTGCAGATGGCAATCGCCGAAAAGCCAGTGCCCGTCGTGCTGGGCCCGCAAGGGAAACCTTATATGACCGACCATCACCATATAGTCGCCGCGCTGCACGCGCTACGGATTGCTGCGGTGCCGGTCGTCCTTCAGGAAGATCTTTCGTCGCTCACAGTCCAGCAGTTCTGGCTGACGATGGAAGACCGGCGCTGGACGTATCCCTACGACGCGCAGGGCCGGCGCACGAGCTTTACCGAGATGCCTCGCCATGTCTGGGACCTGACAAACGATGAATACCGAAGCCTCGCGGCTTTTGCCCGCGACGCCGGGGCATTCGAGAAAACCACCGTGCCGCTGGAAGAGTTTCGCTGGGCTGATCTGTTTCGCAGCATGCTGCCCCTGCCGTCCGACGACGAAGCGTTTGCGCACTCGCTGCGCGAGGCGATCAAGCTGGCCCGAAGCGTCGCCGCGATCGGTCTGCCGGGCTTCCTCGGCACCTCGCAACAGGAGTAAACGCGGTTGATGCAAGGACAAGTCGCGTTTGCTCCTGCTGGACATGGCAGCGGCGGCGCTCTTGATGAAACCTCGCGCAAAGCGCTCGCCACATCACGCAGTCCCCGTCTACTGACTCGCCGCGCTTGCCGGCGTACTTACAACGGGCGCCTCGCTGCTCGCCGCGTTTGTGCCGCTAGCAGCCCCGCCAGCAGCACCGTTCGCGCGATTCGCCGCATCGCTGCTACCCGGCGTGCCGTTTGCACCCGCTGAATTGCTCATGACCCCACTGCTCCCCGCACTCATGGCGTCGTTGCCGTTGTTGTCCGCGCGCCTGCAGCCGGAAGCCGCCGCCATCAACGCAATCATTGAAAACGCGACGAATGCATTTTTCAGGATCTGATCCATGATGTATCTCGTCCCCCTGTGACTCAATCTTTCAATTGCGCAATGCCGGCGTGCGCGCCGACTGGCATCTGGTCAATAGCATCAGCCATGCCCAGCCGCCCCAGCCGGCTTACACGGCATTTGCCCGCGCAACAGGGAACGCATGTTGTTTGAGTCGGCTTTGAGAGCCCGTTGCTTGCTGGAGACACCGATGAATGAGTCAGACTGGAACACCGCGTCGAGGAAATAGAATTCGCGCTTGCCGAGATTTTTGAATCGCCGAAAGTGCCGGCCGTCAGCAGTTGTGACGAAGGCACCCGCCTTTTCATTCAGGTATCGTGGGTCGTGGAATCGCACCGCGACAATTCGCTCGGCGCACGCTGTGTCGTCACGCTCGCGTTCACGCACGGACGGTTCGAGCGCTATGCAGCGCTGGATACGGCGCATCGCAAGGCGTTTCAGGCGCCACAACTGCACGACCAGTGGCACCTTCTCCGTGATCGGCGATTTGCGCGCATTCGAATACGCGTCCCGCGTGATCGCCTCAAGCCTGATGCCAGCCCCGCACCCTCAAACTGCCGTCAATCCTTCAACACGTCCCGATGATCGCCACGCGCGTTCGCCGAATCAAAATACGTCCGCAGAGCGGGCGCTGACTGGTCGCTCAACGAGCAGATTCGCGCCAGCCAGTCCGCCTGCGCAGGCCATTCGCCTTCCACCACGCGCGGATAGATCTGCCGCACGAACTGATGCAGCGCTTTTGCGCCAATATTGCCGCTGACGCCCAGCAAAACATGCAACGCCGCATGCGTCGCTTCGAGATCGCGAACCGCCACGCTGGCCGCGAGCCGCGCGACAGTCGAGCGAATCTGGTCGATACCGTTGAGGAACGTCTGGTCCAGCAAATCGAGCGCGACCAGTTCTTCGAGGTGCTTCTCGTCGAGCAGCGGCGCTTCCTTGAGCGGCTCAGACGTGGCGGCTTGCACAGCGGATGTCCGTGCCGCCTCGGCCTGCGCCGGCGAGCGCAACGCACGTTGCCGCGCAAACTGTCTTGCCAGGCCGGCGTAGAACGAGCCGACCTGAACGGGCTTGAGCATGACTTCGTTCATACCCGCGGCAAGACAGGCCTGCACGGCATCCATGTCGGCGTGGCTGGTCAACGCAACGATGGGGAGTTCGGCATACGCGTCCGCGCGCGCGCGAATCAGCTCGGTGGTTTCCACGCCGCCCATTCCCGGCATATTCATGTCCATCACGATCGCATCAATCGCGTGGCCCTCCTCCAGCTTCGCCAGCACCGCCGGTCCGTGATCGGCCTCGATGACACTCGCACCGCATCGCTCCAGATAGCCTTTGGCGACCAGCCGGCTGTAGGTGTCGTCGTCCGCGACGAGGATCGTCTTGCCGGCGAACCCCTCGAAGCGCTCGCTGTGAAGATAGCGATTGCCGTTTTCAAAGAGGGTCTCGAGGGTGGTGATCAATTCCACCACGCTGCAGGATTTGCCGATCATGTCGTCCATGCCGGCTCGCCGGGCGAGCGCGCGGGTCACGTTGCCCGGCTCCGCCGTATAGGCGGCGATCAGCACGTTCCAGTTCGGCGACTGACGGTCCGCGCGAATTCTCTCGGCGGTGCTGTAGCCGTCCAGAACCGGCATGTTGATGTCCATCAGCACGAGGTCGAAGCGCGCTGACTGCTGAAGCACGCTCAACGCCGCCTCGCCGTTCTCCGCTTCGCTCACGTCGGCGCCGACCTTCGACAATGCGCGGCGGGTTCTGCTCCGCTGAGCGGCATCGTCGTCCACGACGAGAATACGTTTGCCGCTGAAAAATGGCGTGGCGCGGTCGATGATCTTCTGCTCATGGTCCGCCACCTCGCGCTCCAGGATGACGGGAAATTGCAGCGTGAACCGCGTGAACTTGCCGACTTCCGAGCGGCAGCCGATCGTGCCGCCGAACGCGAGCATCGCGCGCTGGCAGTAGGCAAGGCCAAGCCCCGTACCCGCCGAATTGCCGGTAGTGCGGAAAGGCTCGAACAGGTGCGGCAGGATGTCGGGCGCAATGCCCGGGCCGGTGTCGTGTACCAGCACCGTTTGCCGGTCGACCGTGAGCGTAAGTGTCGCCGAAGGATGCGCGGCAATATGATGCAGCGCATTCTTGATCAGATTGAACAGCGTGAACAGATAGACGGTTTCGTCGACCTTGAACGTAAAATCCTCGAGCACCACGAGCCGGACCTTCGCGCGCTCCTGCTGGTCGGCGAAGCCGTATTCGTCCAGCGCTTTACGCGTGGCCGCCGCCGCGCTCAGATAGACGAGACGGTCCGACGGGATGGGTTTCGCGCTCACTTCATCCAGCGTCATCGCGATGATGCGCAGACCGCGCTCGATCGATAGCTGGCCGTGTGCGAGATGCCGGTACAGCGACGCTGTTCTGTCGTACAGGGCCGGCGGGGTGCGGGCATCCGCCGCGGCGGGCAGCGCCTCTTCCACGCGATCCAGCACGAGCCTCAGCTGGCTGAGCGGATTGCGCATTTCATGCGCGATCGAGCCGGCGAGCGCGCGCAGCGCGCCGTTTCTGGCCTGCGCGACGATCCCCTTCAGGTTGCTATAGCTGAACGTGAGGCCGGCGAAAATGCCGAACGTGAACACCGGCAAATAGGTGTAGAGAAACAGATGCGCATCCACGTAGACGGACTGCGGAGTAACGATCTTCGCGCACAGGATCGCAAAGCCGATTCCCAACAACAGATTCAGCGACAACGCGGCAAACGACGGGAAAATGGCGATCAGGAAAAAGATCATCCCCAGCTCGGCCATCGACCAGAGCATCGAATAGTGACCGGCCAACAGGTAATAAGTGAAAAAGAACGGTAGCGTATAGGCTACCGTCGCGAAGTAATACCACGGCAGGAAGCGCGCCACCGAAGCGGGCCAGTAACGGCGCAAAAGCAGCAGCGCACAGGCGGCTGTGCCGATCACGCGCATCAACATGTTTTCGTTGGGTTGAGGATCGACGAACGTCCACCACAGCCAGTACACCGGATGCCCGATCGTACCGATCACGCCAACCGCCAACACACTGTAGTCCGATACCTTGGCGGCGTCGAAAACGACCCGGTTGAGATAGCGGATGCCCCCTGAAATGGCTTTCATTTGTACTTTATCTTTGCCTGCTCAGCCTCAGAATTTGAAGCTGCTAACGTTGAATGACATGCCGGCACTGCCGACCCAGCACAACACCCTGTCGCCTCTCTTCAACTGCCCGCTTTCCTTGGCCATGGAAATGGCAGCCGGGATCGACGCCGACACGAGATTACCGGTCTCCGGGTAGATGTGATACATCTTGTCCTCGATTCCCGCCTTTGCTCCAAAGCCATGCCACGCCGCCTTCGACGATGCGTGGGTAAAGACGATGTCAATCTCTTTCTTCGGCACGGGCAGTTTCTCCAGCACCGCGGACAGCTCGTCCGAATTCTTGTGAAGCTCATGACCGAATGATGTGAAACGCATGTCGCCATTCTTTCCGATCCGCTCCGACGGGTGGCAAAACCCTTCGTAGCCCGGAATCGGAATGGTGCACAGGTCGGATATCTCCGGGCGCGCGCGGAACGCGAAACTGAAGTTATCCGGCTCGTTCGCGACGAGCAGCGTGGCGGTGGCCGCCTCGCCGATCGTAAACGACGGCAACGTATATTCGATTTGAGCCGAGTTCTTCAACGCAAAATTTGCCGGAAAGAGTGGCCCGCCGGCCAGCATATTGAACTCGGCATTCACAATCATAGCGTTTCTGTACTGACCGGACTTGAAGAGACTGTCGATAATCGACATCGCTCGCGTCCAGCTCATGCAGGCATCGACCACGTCAAAGCATTCGGCATTCACGAATCCCAGTGCGCTGGCCATCATATGGCTGTTGCCGGGCTCGAGAAATCCCCTGCCGATGCCGACAAAAATGAACAGCTCGATATGTTCCGGCCGCAGATACGATTCCGATAACGCCCTGCGCGTCGCCATCGCGACGTGATCAATGGGCGTCTCGTGGCTTTCGCACCAGCGCCGGTTGACCAGCCCGCTTCGGTCGAGCAGCGTCTTGATGGTCCGCATACCCCGGTCGATGTCGCCTTCGTATTCCGTGGAATGGAAGCGAATCATATCGATAACTTCTTCGTTCGTAACGACTTTGGAAGGCAGACTGACTGCAACATTCTTGATAAGCATAAAAAATCCATGAAAAATTGAATCAATGGGTAGAAGCACGTTTCGCACGCATGGCGCGCGAGTACCGAACGTCAGGTACCCGGCCGCGCGGCGCTGGTACATTAACGCGTCCACCGCTCATCATGAATATTGTTCTTTTAGGGCTTTAGTCCCAGATACAGGGTCGAGGCAAGGAAGTGAAAGTAAAGATGCGCCGAGGGTGTCGGTCCCGCGGGAACCGGCGCAAACGTTCAACTCGCCGCGTTCGGTCGCAATCTCGTCACGTTTTCAACGTCCGGCCACTATAGCGAACGAATCGTCGATGCCCAAAAAATAGCCGTTGAAAAAATGACGTGGAAGTGACGCGGCTCACGCCGCGTCGTGTGACATGCCGTTGCAATTACTTCTGCCAGAAGAGTTTCAGCAACGACGGCAACCGGCTGCTATTCGGAGGCAGGTTCAACGGCCACCGGAACTACTGGCGGCTGGACTTGCCGACGGGAGTGGCGACTCAACTGACCGAAGGGCCCGGCGACCACACTTCGACGGCTTCCTGCCGCTTGACGACGAGGACCTGCATTACGTCAAGGGCGATTGGCGCTTGCTGCGACTGCGGCTTCTAACGCTCACTGAATCGGTGCTGTACGAGGTGCCTGAGGACTTCGTCAGCTACGGCACATGGGTCGCCAATTCGGCGCGCAACAAGGTCGTCGTATCGAGAACGTGGCAAGCGGCTATATGCCGTTGACCGATTGGAAGAAGTTTCACAGGTTCTACTTCCAGCGTCCACGCTGCCGGCTGCTTGGCATCGACCTGCAGGACAGCACGCGCACGGTGATCTACGAAACCAGGCAGTGGCTGCAGTCGATCTATCGACCATTCGACGACCGTACGGTCGCGTTCTGTCACGAGTGGTCGCACGATGTGGTTGATCCCCGCGTGTGGCTCGTGAACGAAGACGGCACCGATGTGTGCAAGCTTCATGTGCACGACGCGGTCCATATCTGTACCTGTTCAAGCCGGCCACCGATCGCGACGGCAAACCCGCACTGTATCTCGTGGATCTGCCGTCCAGCGACCTCAGCGAATATTCACCACAATCGGCCAACACCTCCACGTGGTCGGCCAAAACACCCGTACGGCGCGTGACGCGACGGTACCATGATCGCGATGCGCATTCCAGCGTCCCGTTACTGAAATTCGTTGAGCATCGCACACCATTGATAATTCTTAGCCGGCATATCATCGACTGAAATAAAGAGGGCGATTATGACCAGTAAAACATTCGACGAATACATCAGGAGCCGAAGAAAAGAAGTTGATGGGTGGCTAGCAAGATGTGACGCCGAAATATTCGCGCGACTACTCGAATCACAGCTCGACAATGGCATTACTGGCGCCGTCGCAGAAATTGGAGTTCATCACGGAAAGTCATTCATTCCGATGGCGATCAGCAACAACGGGCGCCTTTGCTACGCAATCGATATCTTCGGGAAACAAGAGTTCAATATTGACATCTCCGGTTGCGGTGATAAAGATGTCTTTGTCCGGAACCTGACGAAGTTTGGCGTTGACGTGAAAGGCGTTTTTATCGACGAACGGCCCTCTACAGATGTAACGCCCAGCGATATCGAAGGAAAAGTAGGAAAGGTTCGTTTTTTTCATATTGACGGGGGACATCATCACGATGTCGCCCTCAACGATTTGAATCTGGCCGAAGCAGTCGTTAGCGATGACGGCGTTATCGCGATCGACGACGTATTCAGGCCCGAGTGGCCAGAGGTAAGCATGGCCTTGTTCTCGTATCTCGCCAGAAAAACGAAAGATTTCGTTCCCTTCGCTATAGGATATAACAAGACTTATTTATGCCAGCGTCCTTTTGCAGAACTGTATCGGGGCATTTTAACCAGTAGCAGCTTTTTGCAATTATATTTCTCGAAAAAATACGAGATATCAAATGAGGCGATTTTGGTCTACCAGGTCTATGCGGTTCCAGAATGGGGGCTGAGGGCGCGGGTTATGCACTATATGAAAACCTATCATCCTGATCTGGTTTTTTCAGCAAAAAGGTTACTCGGTCGATAGTTTATGTTGGCCAGCGCGGTCACGAAGCGGGCCGCGACAAATCAAGAATCGGTTTTCACTCGAAAACTCGAATGCAGACCCGTCGAATATCGTGGCTGCATTAGTTGCGGCCTCTACCTCCGATTATTTCATTGATGTCTTCGGCCTATCTCCCGAGCCGGTGGCGCTGAAGACAGCGGGATTGCAAAGACTGCACGCCTCAAACCCTCCGAACACGCCAGGTCCTTCCGGCAATCACTGCGTGAACAGATCAACCTGAAGCATCCGCTGGTGCGCCTGGCCGACCTGATGAACGGGGAACGGCTGGACGCTTCGATGGGTGAGAGCTTCGTGTCCGGCAAGGGCCGCCCGGCTACATTGCCGCGCCTGCTTGCGGGTCTGCTCTACCTGCGACATGCCTTCGACGTGTCCGACGAAGAGGTCGTCTGGCAATGGGTCGAAAACCCGTACTGGCAGGTGTTCACCGGCGAGACTTACCTGCGAACGAAACCACCAGTTGACCCATCGAGCCTGACACGCTGGCACAAGCGGCTGCATCCGACCGATTCGCGCCTGCTCGAGCGGTGTCGCGAACACCTGGTGAAGGCCACCGCGAGACAGGGCCTGAAGCTGCGGCAGAACTACAGTCGTCAGGCGCCACGCCTGGCAAGCCAGATCAGTCGTTACGCACATGCGAAGCAATACAAACGGATGAGAAAGACACTGCGCACGTTGCGCTCGCGTGTGGGTCGGGTGATGCGCGATGTCGAGCGGCAACTCGACACGGTGGCCGATTGCAGCCGCGCGGCATTGCAGGAGCTGATGGGCCGCACGAAGTGGATTCTGTCGCAGAAGCCGAAGGACAGGAACAAGCTGTATGCGCTGCACGCCCCGGAAGTCGAGTGTCTGGCCAAGGGTAAGGCGCGCACGCCATACGGATTCGGCGTGAAGGTGTCGATCACGACGACTCCCAAGGAAGGACACGTGGTGGGGATGCACTCAATGCCGGGCAATCCATACGACGGCCACACGCTGGCTGGAGCGTTGGAACGGGCGGCGATCCTCAGCGACGTCAGGCCAGAGGTCGCCGCCGTCGACCGTGGTTACAAGGGCGTCGCGATTGATGGCGTGACGGTCTATCACCCCGGCGTGCGGCGCGGCATCACGCGCGCACCAAGGGCAATGATCAGGCGACGCAGCGCAATTGAGCCGGCCATCGGCCACATGAAGGCGGACGGAAAGCTCGATCGGAACTGGCTCAACGGCGCCTTGGGCGATGCGATTCACGCGGTCCTATGCGGCGCTGGCTACGATCTGCGGATGATCATCAGGATGCTGCGGCTTCTTTATGCCTTCGTTCTTGCTGCTTTGTTCAACCTCAGCATTGCCGCCGACGTGACGGTGTGACACCGGTGGCACGCAAGACGCATTGTTCAGGGTCGACTAAATAAGTTCGCGGAGTTCCGGCAATGGCTATTATCCGAGCGTCAGCGAAAACACGCCCCTCGAACGGTGCATCACCAACTGGCCCGCTATCGCACTTGAAGTCACTCCGCAAAACGCGATTTTTTAGGGGGAGGGTCGAATCGAAATAATCGCGAAGATCCAATCCTCTTATCATCACCAGAAAGTAGGGATTTTGGCGACACAACAATTTATTAGGAAAATTATTACTATTTGTCCGGAAAGTACTATTTCGTGGAGGATTCGGAAAGTACTTCGGGTAGGATCTACCCCGTTCACGAAAGGGTACGGAAGAAATTGCGTGCTGCTATGGCGATCGGCATTCATCTGGTGAAACGTTTGCGCATCCGATGGCAAGAGGTCCGAGCAGCAATGGATGTCGTGGTCACGTCGTCTCCCCAACTTTTTTGACGCAGTAGGACGTGCGAATCGCTCGCGGCAGCGATCGACTACGTTCGTCTGCTGGATTGCCGCGCGCAGTCGAGCCTACCGTCGCTCGGTTTAATCAGCATTTAAGCTGCGTCCAGAATTCAGAAGAAGATTTTTTACATAATTAGCATAACGAAGTAAGTCGAGTTATCCATAAAAACTCATTAATTCGAAGTCTTTAAAGATAAATATTTGCATCTTTCCGATAATTTTATCGACAGTGGAAAATAATCAACCATGATAAAACGACGTCAATTTATTGGTGGGCTTGCGGCCCTCGGTGGAAGTTATCTTTTGACGGCCTGCGGTGGCGGCGGCGAAGACGGTAGCAGTGGCACTACTGGCTCTGCTACCAGCAAAGCAACGGCGCATGCGAGTACTGCATCCGGAAACGGCACGGCGATGCCACCGGCAAGTTCGATTACAGACAGCGCAGGGGCCGTATGGACGCTGTCTGGCGGGGTGGTCTATAAGAACGGTGCAGTAGCAGCGAATAACTTCAATGCAGCGCTCGCGCTTTGGTACAACGGCAGCATTTACCACGAAAACACGAGCGGTTACTTCTATCAATGGAACGGCTCAGGGTGGGTGTTCTGCTCCGATCCGCGTTTGGGCAGCACTTCCGCGGACGGCACCACGCTGCCTTCCGCGCCGTACATCATCGATAAGTCGGGCTCGAAATGGACGCTTGTCAACGGCATCCTTTATAGGAATGGCGTCGCCGCCGGTCCCAATTTCAACGTGGCGCTCGTACTTTGGTACGGGGGCAAGGTCTATCATTGCAATACGAGTGGACAGTTTTACGCGAACGCAGAGGTTGCGGTCCAATGGCTGGCGTGTACCGATCCGCGCATTAGCACCACGCCGACTGCAGGTAGCTTCTACGGTATGAATGGGCACTTCGATTACACGTACACGCCCGCACAACTGGTCACGATCTTGAAGGCGATGGGCTGCACGAGCTACCGCGTCGGTTGCACGTCCGACCCCACGCAAATCAATGCAGTGGCCAAGCTCGCGCAAACTTTCCAGTCGGCCGGAATCCAGTTGCTCGTGTTGATCAACCAGGGCCTCTACGACAGCAGCGGCAAACTCTTCTCCGGCGAGTCGACTGCTTATAGCGCCGCCTACTCAACAGGCTCAACGGTCGCACGTGCGCTGATGCCGTACGGCGTGACCATCTATGAATGTGGCAATGAGCTGACACGCGATGGCGCCATTATTCTGGATTCCACCAACGCAGGCACGAAGGCACTCGACTTCAACAATGCGAACTGGCCTGTAATGCGTGGCGTGATGCGCGGCATGATCGATGGGGTGAAGTCGGTCCAATCTTCTGCGAAGTGCGGTATCAACTTCTGCGTGAACGATGTTGGCGCATCCGATGCGTTGTGGGAAGGTACTCAACCCGACGGCAGCAGCGGCTATTCCAAGGTGCGTTGGGACATTACGACCTGGCACAACTACGAAGTCTACGGCGATATTTTCAACATCGGCACCGACGGCGCTGGTCCTGGCTTCGATCTGCCAACGTATTGCAAGGCCCGATATGGCGTGCCTTTCATCATCACCGAGTGGAACACGGGCCCGGAACAAACCGAAGCGTACCGCGCGAATTACATCACCACGAAACTGGGCCAGTACTATCAGGCAAGAAAGACTCACAACATCCAGTCGGTGATGTATTACGTGCTCGATAGCGGAAACAATACGTTCGGTATTATGATGAACGGCTCGCAAATCAATCCGTCTTATAGCGCATTTACGAGCTTTACGGCTAGCAACCCGGACAAGTAAGCCGGCAAGCATTTAACTGCGCGGTACATCCGGCCTCTCCTGATTCGCTAAAGGGAGGCCGGATAGCAAAGAGCCTCGACAATCGTCAATATGCAGCCCGCGAGCGGTGGCCAGAGGCTCCGTCCTCAACCCCATTCCAGCAGCCGATCGATATCGAGTTCATTGAACTGCGCGATGATCGCCTCCGAATCGTTGACGCCAAACCCGACTGCAACGATTCCATCATGAACCGCCAAGCCGCAGCAGAACTCCACGCCATATTCCTTCCAGTAGAACGGGTCAGATAGCATCGCCTCCCAACTCGGATCGAAATAGACAAATCTGTGTTTATAAAGATGCTTTTTCCCGCGACTGCGCTCGTGTACCACACACAGCCAACCGTCCTTCCAGCGGACTAATTGCGATGATCCCAACAGGTCTTTCGGCACTTTCAATGGCTTCCTGAGCGACACTGTTGCGCCGCGCTCGTTGATCTCGACAATCGTCAACGGATTCATTGTGTGAATCGCATGGAGTTTCCCATCGGAAACGAAAGGCATCCAGTTCTTCTCGCGACGCGAACCAAGTGGCGATTCAAGAAGATAACTTTCCGCAACACGGTTTCCGGATATTTTCAGAAGTGCCATCGTGTTAGTGTCGTCCGCATTACGGCGCGCACTACCCAGGCACCATAGATCTTCTTTCCAGAAGAAGGTTCGCAGATCTTCGAATCCGTCTACAGACTTATCCGATACCTGTCTGAAAGCAGCATCTTCCAGAGTGTTCATGCCAAGCACGTTGAGATTGGCGGACAAACTGCCAATATAGTTGATGGTGTCGTAATCTGCACCATTCAACCTCAGGTCACCACTTTCCATCAATTCATAGTTAACAGATCTGACAACGAGAGCATAGCCCCTTCCGTCGAAACACAATGTTGGGTTACAGGGCTGGTATTCACCTGGAATCCTCAACGAAACGTATTTTGGACGAAGTGTATCGAACAGTCTTTCCTCCTGAGGTCGTTCGGCGACGTATCGATACAGAATAGTCTTGAGCCGGCCCGGAACCAGTTTTGAAGTTAGCATTCAGGTCGTTCTCCTTCACACAGTTTTGGCGAGTCAGCAATAGAAACGTTCCGCGCCTTGCGGAAATACGGATTGTTGAAACATGAGCCTCTCGAACTCGCTCGTTGAGAGTCTGTGGCCTCATGTTCTCCGGACAACCGGCTTCTCAATCGAGTTCAGGCAGCCCCCTGCATGGTTGCCGGAACAGTCATGGTGCGTAGCGAGATTAGCGCATCGAAATCTGCAAAACGGGTTTGGCCGGTATTCCAGGGGTTTTGGCGTAATTGTCCGGGGCGCGAAATTTTTACCTTGAAATCGGAGGAAGAAGCTTTCACCAGCCTTCTCCACCAGAAACATTTTCCGCCCACACACTGCAGCCTGGTTACAACAGTCACGGATAGCAACACTGCTTTCTGCGAGCGCCGTATTCGTAATGTGCTCCACTTAATCGGCCAATAGCACCCGAATTTATGCCGTCACCGATATGCGGCATTTTTTGCGGGCTATGCTTCATTGCAGCATGAATTGAGGAATTCGCGCCGGCGACTCGTCGAATTTGAATCTGTTCGCCAAGGTAATTTGGCTTGAATACGCTGTCCACCTAGAAGGGTCCGGACATTCTCGCTTTCGCCGTGGCCGCGCTGAACCAGCAGTTGCTGTGCAACCGCCACGGCATGGGCCGCAAAGCCTTGCGACGCGTGGGAGGACGTACTAATCATTCGTTTCCGCGAACTGCAGCCTATATTCAGTTTGTTGGCAGTGCAGCCAGAACGGCTGCAGCAGCGTCGCTGTAGCCGACAACACCAGAGTCCTCTGCGCGCGGTTTGCGTACCATACCTCGGGTCGAGGCGCGTCGCTCCGTGGGCGCGGCGGTGACAACCAGCCTGCGCATGCGCGCAATAATCTTCTGATGGTTATCGGGCCGATACCTTCCGCTGGAAAGAGCTTTGTCGCGGCGAACCTCGCGACCTTGCAAGTGGAGATCGGCTTGCGGGTTCTCGTGATCGACGCCGATATGCCAGCGATTCCGGCATTCCCGAAGCAACGCATTGATAGTCCTTACCACGAAAGATCTGCCGCCAGATCTTTCGCGACGCCGTCAAACGGAGAAGGCGATGCCCTTTGCAAGTAACGGAAAGTGGTGCGGATTCTGTATGGCCAGGCCGGCAATCAGTTGCGGGGCGCGGCGCCAAGCGTGCCCGCGAGGTCATGTTGCTGCTCAGACGAATGGACCGGTCCATGAGCGTTATTAGCAGACGACGGGCGTTGCGCATACTCGCGGCAGTCGCGGGAACTGTGACACCGCTTGCGCGCGGGCAGACCGCGCTGTCATCCATGCCCGAGTCACGGTCTGCGCGAGTGCGCGGCCGCAGGATCAGCGAGTTGATTGGTTCGAATGGCTGGGCGGGTGCGCCGAGCGACGTTGAGATGTGGCGCGCAATGGGCATCAGTTGGGGACGCGACTCGGTTGGCCCAGGCCAGTCGCACGGCCCGGAAGACGCGATGCACATCGAAAAGACGAGTTCCGCATTCGATAGCGACCTGACGCCGGCGTTGCTTGCGAATAGCCGCAATGGAATCGCCTCGCTCCTTCTGCTCGGTTACACGCCGCATTGGAACGCGACCGTGTCGGGCGATTCAAAGTCGGCTCCCGTGGACGTGGAAGCGTGGAAGCGATACGTCGATGCGGTAGTACGCAAATATTCCGCGCCGCCCTACAACCTGCGCTATTTCCAGATCTGGAACGAGGCAGCGGGCAGGCTGTCGGGTGGACTTGCCCAGGCGACCTTCTGGCACGGGCCGGATGCCGACGGAAACGTGAAGACTTCGAAACCGTACGAGCGTGCCATGCAGGACTACGTTGAACGCATCCATATTCCCGCAGCCCGGATCATCCGCAGTTATCACGCGTACGTTGTCTACGGTGGATGGCCGGACCAGGGCGGTCTGGATAACTTCAAGACATGGCTTGAGTACAGGAGCCCAGAGTTGAAGGAACGGATGCTAGATTGGGTCGATTACATCGACACGCATTATCTCCCCGTCGCCGATCTGGATTCCCTGTATCAACAGTATGTGAAGAAAGGGCCCGCGCGCGGACTCTGGCAAACGGAGATCGGTGACGAATTCATGAAGGATCCGCATTATCTGCCGTGCTATTTCTTCGACTTCGCCGTGTGGGCACTGGACAGAAACTGGGACGATCCGAACAAATATGTGTCGATGGTGTATCACTGGGACGGTTACGAACCTTTCCGTCTGACGCATCGAGGTCCGCCGGTGCGGACTTACAACGTATCCGGGCGGAGCCTCGTCGTGCTGAACAAGACCGCGAACGGCGCGCTGGCAAGCTTTTCGAAACCGTTGCAGTTCGATCGAGGCGTTTCTGGAAGTGCACTGCTTTCCGGCCACGATGTTGTGATGCAGGTACGCGCCGATCCTGGGTGGCAAAACGTCACCGTAGGGGAGCTCAAACCGCCAGCTTCGCGCAATGCGCGCGTGGAGTTCATCGACGCGTTGACCGGTACCGCAAGTGCTCCCGACGATGTCACGCTCGCGTGGAGCGGCGGGACGCTGAAGGTTCGCTTCAAGGTGCCGGATCGCGTGAATGGTGCCGACAAAAAGTCGCCCAAGCACCTCGCCTATATCGTTCTTCGCGGAGTCGCGTAGTGAACTGGACGAGACGCCTTTTCCCGGTTCCGGAAGCAGAAATCCCCCGCTTCGAAGCGCGCTTCTACGCGATCTACGGCATTGCTCCCGTAGGTCGTGTCGCCACGCTCCAGAACGAGTGGCGCGGGATGATGCGGGATTCTCGCCACTTTCTACACACCATAAGCGCGATTTCGTTCTGGAGCCTCTGGAAAAAACTTGGCACACTGGTGCTTTCAAGTTTGAGTTTCCCCCCTTACTCGCCACTGTCTGAATTTACGGCGCGGTATATCGCCAACCCGCTTGCCCGCCGTCGCGTGGCTGGGCGCTGAGGTCTAGAACGCCTGCGCGGAGGATTGGATGGATCGACGAAAAAGCGTTCGGATAATCGGGTTCGTCTATGGCGGCTATTTGATGAGGTACGTGTACCTCATCATCGTGGTGCCGTTTTACGGCCGGATGCTCGGCGTAGCCGGGTACGGCCGAGTACTGGCCTCGATGTCGCTCATGAACGTGATATGGATGCTCGTGAATTACGGTTTTAGCCCTGTCGGCATGCGCGACGTGTCGAAGGCGCAATCGGACGCAGAATGCAGGGAGATTTTCTCGCTGCATGTGAGCGCGCGTATTGCGCATGGCCTGGTGGGTGGGTGTATCGGCATCATTGCCACGATGTGTTCGCCCGTCCTGTCCGAACGTCCTCTAATCGGTCTGCTTGCCACGCTGCTGGGGATCGTGTCCGGCATGAACCTCGGCTGGATGTTTCAGGGACGTCACCAGTTTCGAACCCCCATCATCATCGAGGTGTTCGGCTTTCTGCTGAGCCTCGTGCTGGTCCTGACGCTCGTAAAAGGACCCGACGACGCCGTATGGGTGCTCGCGAGTCTACTGATCGCGGGTGTTGTGTCTTCGATCATTTCCTACGGTCTGACGATCTATCAGTTGGGCTGGCCGCGTCTCCGGCTGGCAGGCATCGCTCCTCTGGTACGAACGTCGACGATGCTTTTCCTCTACTCGTCCGGGTCGGTCATATTCACCGCATCGTCGACCTATCTGTTGACGCTGTTGTCAACGCCCGATCAGGTGGGCTACTTCGGCGCGGCTGAACGCTTCGCGACGATCGCGCTCGCGCTGATGGGACCGGCGGCGCAGGTGTTCATTCCCACCATAACGCGGCAGCTCGCACAGAACGACATGCAAGGCGCGCACGAAACGACCCGGCGCGGCGCGACCCTGCTGATGGGATACGGATTGCTGATTTTCTGTGGCGCGCTCGCACTGTCGCCATTCGCGCTGCCGCTCATCCTGGGTCCGTCCTTTGGACCGAGCGCTCATGTCCTGCAGATTTTCGCCTGGATGTTCCCGTTCGCCGCCTTTAACGAGTTCGTGGCGGGCTACATATTCTTGCCACGCAGAAAGGACCGTCTGCTTGCCGTCGTGGGCATCGGCTCGGGCCTGATCAATCTGGTTGCGGCGCTCATTCTCGCGCCTCTGTACGGCGCCATTGGCATCGCGCTCGCCCGGGTGATGGGCGAGGCGATTCTATCGGTCATGCTCGTCGGCACTGTGATTCGCCTCGAACTGGTCGGTCTCGTACCCGGAGGCGAGCGGGCACTCGGGATGGTTCGGGTTGCGTGTGGTTGGCGGCCGCATGCACGTGCTGGCAAGGACGAGTGAAACTGCTGGGGGAAAGAAAAAGGATCGCGGTTGTCGTCAACCCAGGAGCCAAGGCTTTTTTCTTTCGAACGAATTGCGCGAATCCGCCACTGCAAGATGGATGAAGGATGGTTGGTCCGCCTGGCAGCATGCTCGGAGCTGGTCGTTCAAGCCGGGCGCAGGTCTCTCACATCCCAGTTCGCTGCGCCCGTCTTCTATCAGACAGTCTGAGTTTCCGGTAGCGACTGAACTCAAGCCGCGCAATTGCATTGTGGTGCACTTCATCGGGCCGTCGGCGAGCCGCAACGTACGCTGGGTCGCCCGTGCATACGCCAGCGGGAAATCGTCGTCTGCTTGCGTATGTTCGCTCTCGCGCAGTTCCTTCATGAGTCACGTGGCTTAATTCATGTGCACGCGGAAATAATCCAGTCTAGAAAAAGTGCAACTCACCCCCTTGAGAGTGACGTCATAAGAAAGGATTGCCATGCCTACGCCAAACACCCCCCTCGCCCTGCGAGAAACCTTTAGATGCTCTGGCGATCAGTTCGATGCCATGCTGCAATTTGCCCAGGAACGGGGCTTGGAAGCGCAGCCATTCTGGTCGGTAATCCTTGAATGGGGACGTGTCGTGACGCTAGCCCGCTCGCTCAATTTGATTCGTGAAGATCCCCCGCAATGACATAACGCCGCCTCGCAGCGTCAGCATGGCGAGATGGCTCGACTGTTAGCGCCAAAACGGGCAAGTTCGACTTAAAGCCGATATTCGCGGCGAAGCGCGACATTGCCGGGAAGCAAAAGGCCAGCGTATAGAGCGGGCGCGTTGCTCTCCTTAAACAAGATCGTCACCGGCCGCTCCCAGTCACATCGCAGCAGGTCTGTCGGACTAGCGATAGTTAACAAAGTTGATGATGTCATTGAGGAACCACGGCAAAATCAATTGCGTATCGGAATAGCTGACACCGACGCTGAGCCTCGGTGGCTTTGACATGGAGTCGCCGCGCGTCGCACTGTTGGGCGCATGCAGCATGTAGGTATCCGTATCGGCCGGACCTGGCCGGGCGGTCTGATCATCCGCGGGTGGCGATGTCGAAGCGCAGCCGGCGATGAGAACGACAAGGGCCGCTGCGAAGCAAAAGGGCTTCATGATGATGTGAACTCCAGCTACGTTACTTTGACAATATGGCCGATGACGAATTCGTCCCGGCATGTGGCTGGATTCTGCCGAACGCAGGAGGCCCAGTCCGACTCGTTAGGGTCGGTCGCGTTTCTCCCAAGCAGATCTTCAGCGGGCTACGGTAGAACGATAAACGTTTGCGAACGCGCGGCATCCCGCCGGTGCTCGCTGAATTCGGCTCGCTTCATGGCAGTGGCCTCGGCAAAACTTCGTATATCCACGTTTGAAGACCCCCATCTCTTATCGGTAGAAAGGCTGAAGCCTGAGCGATGTGGCATCGACTGATACAACTCGCGCATCGAATGGCGTTTCAATCACATGCCGCATGCGCATGGCCCATTCGGGTTCGGTAGCCAGATGTGCCGCGCATACCCACTCCCCTGCACCGCCCGCGCAACGCGAAAATGGGCAAGATCGAATCGTGGCAATACCGAATGCCGACTTCCGCTATCCGAACCATCTGAGAAGCCGGCCTACAGAAACGCAGGCGGTCGGGTCCGCTACCGTGAATACCACGTGATGACCGCCGCAGGCAATTCTGTGCATGACGTATTGCGGCTGTTGCGCATTTCGCAACCACGATCCTGTCGTGCCAAGGCGCCGGAAAAAATTGCCGGATAGACAAAAGCGACGAGTGTAATACTGCGACTGCGCGGCCGAAACAGGCATCCGCGAAGGCGATTGCGCGCATAGGCGCCCAAACTGGAACCACGATCGAAATTGGCTCGGGACTTGCTTCTGAAAAATACACAGACGTTCCGGCGACTCGACCGGCGCTCAAACAGGAGGAGACAATGCGCGATGACACGTCGCACGCCAGCACCCCACTGGCGACTCGCGAATCCGGTTGGCTTACGCCATCCATACAAAAAGCTCACGACCGCTCCGAAACGTTTGGCCTATGTGCATCCACACGTCCTGACTACGACGTGCTGCCCAGAGCCGAACTCCTATTGAAGTTGGAACAGAGCCGCGTTCTGTGCGCACACGCGACGCCGGTGATGGAAACGCTGCATGAACAGATCGTCAACACCCAAAGCATGATCGTGCTGACCGATGCCGATGGCCTGATTCTCCACTCGATCGGCGACGATGACTTCCTGCGGCGCGCGGAAAAGGTGGCGCTGCGCCCGGGAGCAAACTGGGCCGAAGACCGCCAGGGAACCAACGCGATTGGCACCGCAATCACCGAGCGTTCCGCGACGGTCGTCCATGGCGAGCAACACTATCTGGCCGCAAATCGCTTTCTGACCTGCTCGAGCGTACCGATCCTCGACCCCTACGGCGATCTGATCGGCGTGCTGGACGTGACGGGCGACCATCGCAGTTATCATCAGCACACCATGGCACTCGCAAAAATGTCGGTGCAGATGATCGAAAATCATTTGTTCACCAGTACCTTTCGCGAAACCTTGCAAATAGCCTTCCACGGCCGGCCCGAGTTTCTCGGTACGCTCATGGAGGGCATCGTTGCGTTCACCTGCGACGGACGTTTTCTTTCGGCGAACCGCAGTGCCCAGTTCCAGTTAGGCATGCCTCTCGCGGCGCTGCGTGCGCATGCGCTATCGTCGCTGTTCGGGCTCACCAGTCCACAGCTGATCGACCGCCTGCGTTCGAGCCACGGGCAGCACATATCGCTTGATCTGCACAACGGCACCGTGGTGTGCGCGAGTGTCGAGTTCAAACGCGCCACGCTTGCCAATGGCGGCTGGCCATCCGGCCTGCGGGACGACGCGCGACCGACACGCGCCTTGGCATTGCGGCCTGCGGCGACGCCCAGCACGCTGTCCCGATTGACCTGCCTCGATACGGGCGACCCGCAAGTAGCAGCAGTGATCGGCAAGGTCCGCAAGGTGATCGGCAAAGGCATCCCGATCCTGATCACCGGTGAGACGGGCACCGGCAAAGAGCTTCTCGCCCAGGCAATCCACAACGATTCGCCTCGGCGCAACAACGCGTTCGTCGCGGTAAATTGCGCTTCGATTCCGGAAACGTTGATCGAATCCGAGTTGTTCGGCTATGAGGAAGGCGCCTTCACTGGCGCGCGGCGTAAAGGAGCGCTCGGCAAATTACTACAGGCCAACGGCGGCACACTTTTTCTCGACGAAATCGGCGACATGCCGTATCCGCTCCAGGTGCGCCTCCTGCGCGTGCTGCAGGAAAGAGAGGTGAATCCTCTCGGCTCGAGCAAGTCAATTCCGGTCGACATCGCGATCGTCTGTGCCACTCACCGGGATCTGCGCGAAATGATCGCGCAAAATCGCTTTCGCGACGATCTGTATTACCGCCTGAACGGCCTCGTTGTAAAGCTGCCGCCATTGCGCGAACGCACCGACCTTGCAACGGTCATCCACAAGATGCTGCAGAGCGAGGTTCCCGATTGCGCAAGCGGCAGGCCCCTGACCGTTGCCGAAGAGGTGATGACGCTCTTCGAGCAATGCGCATGGCCAGGCAATTTCCGGCAACTCGGCAATCTGCTGCGCACCGCTGCGGCGATGGTCGATGACGACGGCGAGATCCGCTCTGAGCATCTGCCCGACGACTTTTTCGAGGACCTGCGGCGCAACCCCGATGCCCCAAGCGCAGCAACCTATTCACCGACTGCCGGTACGGCGCCGGCGGTACGCCTGCAGGATGTCGCGACATCGACTATCGCGGCGGCAGTCGCCCGGCACAGCGGCAACGTGTCCGCCGCAGCACGGGACTTGGGGATTTCCCGCAACACCATTTACCGGAAGATGCCTGCGCTATCTGCTTCGGGTAGCGCCCCGGACGATCTCTGAGCGGTCGGCGGAGATCTCGCGCGCAGCCCAAGCTGCGCAATCGAGCACGCCTCGCTGTTCAGACACTGTTGCGTTTTGCAACACCGGTGTCCCTTAATTGAGCAGTGCCACGCGTGTCATCCACCGCGCCTCGCTTCGGGGTGATGCGGGATGCTCCGCTTGCCTATACCGACGCTCGTTTTTTAAACGTCGCGTATCGTCACGCCTATCCATGAGCCAGTCGAGAAGCTTGGCGGCCATCCGGCATAGAGCTTGCGTTGAGCTATTCCACCGCATTTCTCACGCGGTAATTCACCCACGTAGCGTATCCAAGGAGACAGTCATGCAGTGGACCACCCCCGCTTATACCAATCTGCGTTTCGGCTTTGAAGTCACGATGTATATCGCCAACCGCTAACGGCACGATCAAGGCGCCGCTCACCGCTGCAACGGCATCTAGCGATGAGCGTCGCCCGGAGCACCTCCATGAAGATCAAGATTCTCGGCTCCGGCGCGAGGGGCGGTCTGCCGCAATGGAATGGCAATTGCGCGAACTAGGGCTACAGCATTTTCGTGGCAGTATTCCGCTCGCCCAGCGCGCTCGACATCCTCCAATTCAAGCTCGACATCCTGTGGTCGACGCTTGACGCGATCGAAAAGGCTTATTCGCAATGAGCTCATTGCCCCGAAACGGCGCGAGCCGCTCACGCCCCCATCTGAGACCGATGTTGCGTCTGCAATGGGAAAGCGCGCAAGACGCCTACGTGTTGTTCTCTCCCGAAGGAATGGTGAAGCTCAACCCGAGCGCTGGCGAGATCCTGTCGCGCTGCGACGGTACACGCGACCTCGACGATATCATCGGGGAGTTGGAAGACCTGTTCAGTGCGTCTGCGCTCGCCGCGGACGTCTACCGCTTTATCGAGCACGCGAGGCAGCGTGGCTGGGTGGACTGACATGCACCACGACATCATTCAACCAGCACCGCCGCTCTGGCTTCTGGCAGAACTTACGTATCATTGCCCGCTGCATTGCGCTTCCGAATTGTTCACGGCCACTACTGAGCAAGCGCGTGCCCTCTACGCTGTTGCGCCGTGAACAATCAATGTCACAGCGCCATTGAAATGTGCCTGACGAGCGTATCGAGCGTCGCGATACGCTCGCGCGAGGCCGGCAACCCGGCGTGCTATGGCGCACGCCCATGCCGTCCGTCGCTATGCAGATTACGCTTCGCGCTTTCTTGCGGCCTGCAAATCCGTGCTGCGATTGATGTGAGCCGCGATGTCTCTTGCAATACGTCCATTCGAATAGCGGGGCCGCCAGCCGATTGCTAAAGAATCGTCGATTGACAATACATGCTGAAGCTTAAGCATTAGCAACTGTTCGCGCGCGAGCAGCCGGTACCCGGACATCCATGAAAGGAAGCTCACCGGAAGCAGCGGGATAGAGACATTTTTCACATCCCGCACGCCGAGTTCCGCCGCAATTTCGTCGATCCATTCTCGGATCGATAGCGGATCGGGATCTGCGGCATTGAAGAAGCCGCTGGCCCGCGTTTCGGCGACACGATAGATCAGACTCGCCACGTCAATCACATGCACCATGTGAATCTTGTGGTCACCGCGACCAGGAAAAGCGACGAAGCCAAACTTCTTCATCATCTTTATGAAGCCCCGGAATAATCCTTCCCGTCCTTCTCCGCCGATGATGCAAGGAATAATGGTCGCAGCGCCCGGCACGGTGTCGACGAACGCCTGCGCTGCCATCTTCGACCGGCTGTAGACGCCTTCCCCACCCATCTCGCTGTGAATGTCGTACCTTTCCCGCCCGGTCTGTCGGTACATCATGCTCGTACCGACATGGATGAAATGAGGTCCGTGCTTGTAACGTTCGCAAAGATTTTCCGCGGCCAGCACGTTGTTGCGCGCGAAAAACGATTTGCGGAAGAGGAGCGGCACACCCTTGGTGACGTACTGAACCGCTGCGCAATTGACCACTACATCACAGTCAGGAAGTGAAGCTGTGAACTCCGGATCGGCAAGGTCGCCACGCAAATCGACGGTACCTGTCTTGTCGGTGGTGATCACCTCGTGAGCCCGTGTTTGGAATAGCTTGACGCATTCAGTCCCGAGAAAACCTGCGGCGCCGGTTACAAGTACTCGCATGGTATGGCTCCGTGTTCGTGTCCTATGACTTTGCGACCAGATACACGCCGACCACAATGACGGCAATACCGATCAACTTCTGGGTCGTGAGAAACTCCCCGAAAAAGTACCAAGCGGCTAACGCGTTGACCACGTATCCGATCGAGAGCATCGGATACGCGACGCTGACAGGCACCTTCGACAAGGCCACGATCCAGATTGCGACACTCAATACATAGCACGCGAGTCCGCCCATGATGTGGGGTTCGAATCCCACTCTGAAAATGGTCGAGACTGCTGCATCGCTGCTGAAGCTGAGCTCGCCGAGCGCGTTGGTTCCGGCTTTCAGCCACAGTTGCGCCATCGCGTTCAGCAAGACGCCAGTCAAGATCAAACCAAAGCTCAAGATGGTCACTTATCCTCCGGGAGCGATTTGACAACGGCTAAGTGGTCTGTCCGGCCCCGGAGGGGACCCGAACCAAGATAAAGACGATGCGAGCAAGGCATTCCTTTCGGGTCACGACCGTTCAGACAGGAAAAATCTTGCGACGTGCTTGCGTGTATTTCAGATTGCAATAATGACTGTTAGCACGCAGAGAACGATGATCGATAAGCTCGCGCGGTTCTTGATGGAAAAGACGATCGGGTCGTCATGCATTTGACCGCGGAACGCGATCATCCAGACGCGGCTGATCCAGAACAGAAGCAGGAAAAACAAGATCCAGAGCCTATGCGGATGGCTATACAGCACGTTAACAGCGGCAGAATTCATGTAGAGTGCAAGTATAAGGACCGCGACGTAGCCTGCTGCCGTACCGAACGAGCGCACGATGCTCATGTCTTCAGTAATGTAGCCCCGGCCCGCCGCACAGACCTTGCCTTCGCGCTGCAACTTGTCGAGTTCCGTGTAGCGCTTCACCATGGCCAGACTGAGAAAGATCATCACCGAGAACATGATCAGCCAGTCGGACAGCACGACGTTGACGGCCGCGCCGCCAGCCACGATCCGGGCGGTGTACAGTGCAGCCAGCACGAAAACGTCTACCAGCATGACTCGCTTGAGGCCGAAGGAATAAGCGAGCGTCATGGCGACATAGCCGGCGAGCGCGAGCTGAAACGCCGTCGGCAGCATGATGGCAAGGCTTGCCGATGCCGCCAGCAGCACGAACATCAGGCAAATGCCGGCAGCAAGCGGAAATTCTCCCGAAGCGAACGGGCGCTGGCGCTTGCGGCTATGGCGCCTGTCCGCATCCAGATCGAGCATGTCGTTCAGCAGGTACACGAATGACGCACAAAAGCAGAACGAAAGGAACGCAATCCCGTCAGCGATCAGTGCATCGACGTTCGTGAAGCGATGCGATGCCAGTAGCGGGACGAAGATCAGCAGATTCTTCACCCATTGATAGACGCGCATCTCCTTGATGGCGAGCCGAATAAACGACCGTTTGTTGTCGAAGATCACGGTCGCCTGATTCACTCTTTGCGCCGAGGCCTGGATGCTCTTCCCACCTACAACTATCGCTTTGCGGGCCTGCTTCCATACGGGCACATCGGCGCGCGCATTGCCGCAATAGTCGAAGCCTTGCGCACCAAACTCCGCCGTCAAGGCCCCGGCCTTGTTTATGCTGGACAGATTGCGCGTTTCATTGCTTGCCATCACGCCTTTGAAGAAGCCGAAATGGGAAGCGATCTGCTCAGCGAACCGTTGATCGCTTGCAGTGCATAGATAAAGATCACGGCCGCTAGAGCGCTCCTGTTTCAGAAAATCGACCAGGCGCGCGTTGTACGGAAGGAGCGATACATCGATAGCGACGCGTGCTGCTATCTGAGCCTTCAGATAGCCTTTGCCGCGCAGCAACCATGCGATGCAGTGAAACAGATACAGTGGATTCTTTTTGATGAGCGCGAGGAACGACTCAATAAGAAGGTCGCTATCCGTCAAAGTGCCGTCCAGATCAACACACAGAGGAACAGCCGTCATGGGTCACCTCGATGGATCATCAATGTCTACCAACGCCAGATGGCGCACGCAAAGCCGCTATGCATACGCCGCTAATGTCAGACTATTGTTGGTGTTCTCCCGCGGGGCTACGCGGCATGGAGCGGGGCGCGATCGCCACAAACGATTGCCCGCCAGGTCACGCCTAGCCGCGTATGAGGACGATCAGCCTCGAGGATAATCAGCTCGTGACGCCATCACTTTCGTGACGCCAATCCATTTAGCGCGAGTGTGCGCCGGAGATGGGCAATGACTGTTATCGAATGGTGTGGATGCCTTTCGCACCGCACCAAGTATAGTATTCGCTGAACCCGGCTCGCTTAGCGGCGGCTTGAATTGTGGTGATAATGGCCGATATCGTAGAAGATGCATCGAAGGAGGCGCTCTTTGATGGGGTGCGCCACCGATGATTGTTTCCGCCCTTTATACGCGCCTGTCCGGGGCGCGCCAACGCGTCGCGCGTCGTGGATTTGCAATCCGGTGCCTCGCGATCGAGGGATGTCATCCGCCTTGTGCTTTGCAGCATCAATCCCCATAATCCGGACTGAGTCCATTCTGTCGCTAACGGGTTCACGCCGACGACGAAAGTCAATCTGAAGACCCAATGCCACGGCCGGGTACCCACCGGCATGCTTTCGCCACTTGTGTCGTAGCTGTCAACAAGCGCCGTCGGCGGCGCGCACAACAAGCGTCATACTCAATCGCAAGTATCGAACGGTACGTCGTTCCGTCTTTGTACCGCTGAAGGCCTGCCCGGTAAATCGAGTTGCCTCGGACTCCGCCAGGCTTGCGTTGACCACTGCATGGTTTACATTAATCTCGGAAGAAGGCCATCTATGTCCACGACAATGAAAAGCACCTTCGGGCATGTAAACTGGACTCAGTTTTGCGATCAGACCGTTGTCTTCGTATTCGCGTCGTCACTGTACGCAGCTATCCTGTATAACACCGGTACCAACAGCACACTCGTGGCCGGCATCGCCGGATTCGCCATTGTTGTTGGCGCAATCATATGGGGATATCTGTCGAAGGCCCAATGGCGTACGACGATCTTGACGGTTCTATTCATCGCAGTCGTGTTGTGCGCTTTTGGTTACTTGCGAGAGTTCAGTTACGACGGCTTGAATTACCATGTCGCGACGCCCCTCATGCTGGACCACAGATTGAATGGCGTTACAGGTTCACACGCACCGAGCGGTGCGTTTTGGGCGAACCACTATCCAAAAGCATTCGAGTACTTTGCGTACACGGCCAAGGTTCTGACAACGCACTTCAACAGCGGAAAGTCCTTTACGTTGCTGCTTAGCGTACCCGCGCTCTCGGCTCTCGTGCAGTTGTTCCAGACAGCGGGGATATCCCGCAGAACCGCGTTGGTAGCATCGGCCGCCTGCATTTACAATCCTGTCGCGCTCGGGCAGTGGGCTACGTTTTATGTCGACGCGGCACACTACTACTGCTGGACTATTTTTTCTGTCAATTTTCTCTTTGCGCTCAAGAGCAGAACCTACTCGAAGGTGCAACTCGGAATTGCGCTCGTCCTGCTGATCGGATCAAAGCTGACGGGGCCAGTTTTCGCGGCAATCTCTATCCTGGTGTTTTTCGTGGCCGCATTCATCGGCGGAGAAAAAAGAGACTTCTTCTGGAAATACAAAGGCGTGTTTGGGCAGTTGGCGATCTGGTCTATCGTCGCGGTCGCCGTCGTCGGCTATTCGCCGTATGTAGAGAACGTCGCCGCGGGCAAGCACGTTTTCTACCCCGTCCTTGGCAAGGACAAGGTCGATGTGATGAAAAGACAGGCGTCAGCGCATTTTCTTGCCATGAACCCATTGCACAGGCTTTTCCTGTCGTATTTTTCGATGCCGAGTGACTGCGAAGCGTGCGAAGAATCGGAGCCCACCTTCGTTCCCTCCCCGACTCATGTGCGCGCTGCGATCGGTGCGCTGCATACGGCTGATACGCGGTTCGGCGGGTTCGGTCCTTTCTTTGGATTTATGCTTATCTCGTGTCTGGCATCATTCTTCTGGAGGAGAAAGCACGCGGACGTCGTAAAACTCTACCTGCTCGCAACGTTGGTGATCGTTTTGGCTCATCCACAGTCATGGTGGGCGCGCTATGTTCCGATGTTTTACGTCGTCCCATTTCTCGTTACCGCGGGATTTTCATCCAATCAAAGGCTATTTCACATCGTAATTGCTTTGGGCATCATGAACTCAGTTCTCGCCGGGGCCAGCGTCGGCCGTTACATGATCTTGAGACAGGCATACTATCAACACGCCGTAACGGTAGTACGTACCGTGTGCAACCAGCGTCAAGTCGCGCTGACGCCTTCCGAGATGAATTGGGAAGCCAACCTGCGTGACGACCATCTGGATGTCGCCACGAATAACGATCCTCCCAAGCCCGAGTGCCCCGTAGATTTCGACTTGATGATGATTATGAAGAGGTAAGCCACATTCGGGGGCTTCTTGGGTACCCCGGCGTCAGGCGCCGGTGCCTTAAACGCCGAGTGCCGCACCGAGCGCATCAGGTTGGGCCGCGCAGGTGCACACCTCGCCCTGATTGAGCGCGAACATCGCGAAGCCTTCGAGCGCCTTATCGAAGTAACTATCGTCCTGATCCATCACGTCGGCAAAGAAAATGTCCGGGCTCTTGCCGCCAAGCTCGAGCGTCACGGGAATGATGTTCTGGCTCGCGTACTGCATGATCAGGCGGCCCGTCGATGTCTCACCGGTGGACGCGATCTGCCACCGTATCGCCATCGATCTCGCCAAACGATCCTTCCTGCGACCGGATTCAGCCAGCGAAATAGCGGAAGTGGTCGATCGCGAGCGGAATGTCCGCGGCCATCGTTTCGTGAATCGGCTTACCGTTGTCGATCGATTCGGCAAACGCGAGGCGCGATAGATTCTGTTCCATCCGATCGGCGATCCGATTCAGGATCGTGGCACGCGCGGCGGGTGACGTATCAGCTTACGCTTTGCGAGCGCGATGCGCCGCGTCGAGTGCCAACTCGATATCTTCTTCAGTGGACCGCGGATTCGACGTGAAAGACTCTCCCGTAATTGGAGAGAGGTTTTCGAAGTATTCCCGCTTAGGGGCTGGCCCCATTCGCCGCCAATAAAATTGCCGTATTGGCGTGCAAAGGGAAATTCAACATCCAGAAACTGCCTCTAGGCGTGGTTCATTCGTGGCTCCTCCTCATCGGTGATGGACTCGACTGATGCGGTGACCGGTTCAACTATCGTCGGGCCGGTGCGCTGTCATCGCCGGAGCCAAACAGCGAGAATCGTGCCATTGATCGCCTCCACAGGCCATGACGCGCTTCGTCCTAATTGAACGCGCGCAATCCCCTCGCGAGTTCGCAAACGCGCTCTGCAGGCATCGTCAGACCTGTCACGTCTCGCAACACACGCGGCATTCGCTGTACCGCCGTGGAACACACCCACAGCAATGAATGAAGTCGGCGCGGGCCATGGCCTGCGCGAACCCGCATGCTCACGGGCAGCCCCGCGATTGACGCCAAATGGCATGCGATTTGCCTTAACGGCTGTGCAGTCATTCTGCAACCTTCAGGCAACGGTCCGCCGGGAGGCATCGCATCGACAAATCAACAGGAGACAACAATGAAGACACCTTCGGCTTCGACCTTGCGACTCGCGACGCTGGTCATCGGTGCCGTTGCCGTCGCCACCATCAGTCTGAAGCCCGGACCGGTTGCGGCAGCCGACGACTACCCGGCGGTCACGTACGAACGCCTGACATCGGCGCAAAGCGACCCAGGCTGGCTGACCTATTACCGCTCGTACAACGGACAAGCCCACTCCCCGCTCAAGCAGATCGACATCTCGAACGTCAAGAATCTGAAACAGGCGTGGAGCTACAAGTTTCCAGCTGATCTTCAGCAGGGGTTCGAAGCCACGCCGATCGTCAACGGCCGCTTCCTGTTCGTGACCACGCCGAAGGACAACGTGTATGCGTTCGATGCGACATCGGGAAAGCAGCTCTGGAAATATGAACCGAAGCTCGGTGACGAGTCGTTCAAGACGGCGTGTTGCGACGTGGTCAACCGGGGGGTGGCGCTGTATGGGAAGAATGTCTATGTCGCGATGCTGAGTGGCGAAGTCGCGGCGCTCGATGCACAGACCGGCGCGCTCGTGTGGAAGAAAGAGATGTTCGAACCGGGCGTCGGCTACGCATTTTCGTTGGCACCGCTCGCGCTCGACGGTGCGATCGTGGTGGGCAGTTCCGGCGGCGAATACGGCGCACGCGGGTTCATTGCCGCGCTCGACCCGAATGACGGCAAGGTGCTGTGGAAGCGCTACACGATTCCCGGCGCGAAGGAGAAGAACGGCAACACATGGCCCGACGGCATGCAGGAACATGGCGGAGCGCCCGCCTGGCTGACGGGCACCTTCGACGCGGCTTCGAAAACGCTGTATTGGGGCGTCGGCAACCCCGGACCGTGGCTCGCGGATTTGCGGCCAGGCGACAATCTTTATTCCGACTCGCTACTCGCACTCGATCCGAAGACTGGCGACCTCAAGTGGCACTATCAGTACACGCGTCACGACACCTGGGACTATGACGGCGTCAACACACCGGTTCTCGCCAACATCAAATATGAAGGCAAGGACTACGATGCAATCGTGCATGCCGACCGCAATGGCTACTTCCATGCGATCGACCGCGGCACGGGCAAGCTGATCTACGCGCGACCCTTCGTCAAGGCGACTTCGGTCACAGGCTATTCGGCAGACGGGGTGCCTCAGCAGGATGCAAGCAAGTATCCGAAGGCGGGCACGACGATCGAAACCTGTCCGAGCTTCCTCGGCGGCAAGAACTGGTGGTCGGTCTCGTACGACCCGGACAAACATCTCGCCTTCATCCCCGCGTTGCATGCGTGCATGTCGCTGTCCGGCAAATCGGTCAACTACATGGAAGGGTTGCCGTATCTCGGCGAAGGATTCGAAATCAAGCCCGAACCGGGCAGTCAGGGTTACGGCGAACTGCAGGCCGTCGACGTCAACACCGGCAAGAAGGTCTGGAGTCACTGGACCAAGCTGCCGTGGAACGGCGGCGTCGCCACCACGGCCGGCGGCCTCGCCTTCAGCGGCTCGCTCGACGGCCATCTGTACGCCTTCGATGAGACGAGCGGCAAGGTCTTGTGGCAAAGCCCGAAACTGGCGAGCGGCATCATCGCCCAGCCGTCCGTGTTCGAGATAGACGGTAAGGAGTACGTTGCAGTGCTGGCGGGGTACGGTGGTGCGAATCCGATCTGGGGCGGTCCGATGGCCAAGGCGGCGGAGAAAGTTCCGCGCGGCGGCACCTTGTATGTGTTCGCGCTGAACCACAGCTGATCGCGTCACCCATTGCAATCTCGCAGCTGCATCGCGGCTGCGACTCGCCCTCGTCTTTTCCGGATCCCATCATGAGCGCCCTGCACTTCAAACATTTGACAACCACCGGTCTGCTTGCGGCCAGCGTCACCTTCACGCCCATTGCGGCCACGGCCGGTGTACGCGTATGCACCTTTCCCGGAAGTGCGTCGACCGCGCTCGATCAGGCGGTAGCACAGGAAGTCTTCAAGACCGCCGACATCGCCGCGTCGCTCGTCACGCATGGAATCGGCGCAGGTGACGACGACGGCGTATCGCTGAAGGAACTCGGCCGGACCCTCGGCCACGACTGCGACGTGATCGCGGGCTTTCCGCGCTCCACCGTGGCCGACGGGTCCAGCAGCAAGATGCTGTTTTCCCGCGGCTATCTGCGCTCTGGCTACGTCAGCATCATGGCGCCCAGCTCGAAGCCTGCAGGCGCTGGCAAAAACACCGTAGCGGCCATGTACGCGAGTCCCGCGCAACTGATCGCGCTGCAGCAGACTAACGTCAGTCTCGACCTGGAAAACACCTCCGAACTGACCGTCAAGGCGGTGGTCAGTGGGCGTGCACAGCGCGCGATTGTCTGGTATCCCGCGCTCGTCGCCTACGGTCTCGCGCATCCGCAACAGCACTTCACCGTTGCGCCGACCACATCCCCCTACGCAGACTGGCACCTCGCATTTGCGTTCGGCGCCAATGGCGGGCCGCTGCAGAAACGTGTCGACGCCGCGCTCGCCCGGATGAGCGCCGACGGCAGACTCGCGGCGCTAACGCGGCCCTGGACCTTGCCCGATGCAGAAGCAGCCGCATCACAGCCGGGTGCGGACGCGTCGCACTATGTTTATCTCGACGGTTCTGTGCGGACATCGCGACTGCCCGGCACGGTGGAGCGGGCGGCGATGAACGACGTGCTGCAGGGACGCTTCATCAAAGTGGCGGCCGACACGTCCACCGACGCACCGTCATTCGATCGCTTGCAGGCCGATCACGGCAAGACACTCTACGCGAGTTCGTGCGCGAAATGTCACGGCGGTGCGTTGCAGGGCGTGACTGCTCCGGCACTGCGTGGACCTGCATTCGCGCCGGCGCAGAATGCGCATCTGACGATCGGCGGCATATTCGGCTACATGGCGACCAATATGCCGGCGGATCGCCCTGGCAAGCTGAAAGACCAGGACTATGCCGACATCATGGCGTTCCTGCTGTATTCGAACGGCTACCAGCCGGGCTCCGCAAAGCTGACCGCCGACAGCGCGCGGACATCGGCGACCAAACTCAATGCCGGGCCCGCGCATTGAATTCCCCGCGATACCTGGCCAGCGCGAAGCGCTCCCGACAACCTGACGCCCGACTGCGTCGACCGGATCAAAGTTATGAATACAACTCGCAGAATATTGATCGTCAAGACCATTGGGCTGTGCGCGGCGCTGGCCATTTCCCCCGCGCGGGCCGCAACGCCGTCACAACTGGCGGAAAGCGACCCGGCAGCGCTCGCGCTCGGTTATAAGAGCATCGCTGCTACCGTCGATTCAAAGCGGTTTCCTAAATACCAGTCTGGCCAGAATTGTGCAAATTGCCAGTTCTTTCAGGGAGGGGCGCAGGACGCGACGGGCGGCTGCCCCATGTTCGGCACGCGCAGTGTCGCGAGAAATGGATGGTGCAACGCCTATGCCAAACGTGTCTGACATCGGTCTGCCGCCGCGATACTGTGGCGTACCTTGTACGCGCGTTCCGACGGACGCATCGTTCTTAATTGGATGGGGCAGTCGGGGTCTTGCGGCGAAGACACTCATAGAGTGCGGTTCGGCCTGGACCGACGGTCACGTGTCGCCGTTCGTGAGGCAGCTAAAGGTTGAATCCGCCGTTCCTTTTCTGCCATTCGGACCTGCGCGACTGCGAACGTCGGGTTTCACGGCCGGCGGATGCGTACTCTCGATCCTCTGCGACGTACCTCGGTAAGAGCATGCCTCCGACGTGCCGTGATGAGTTCGACGCCGACGGAGTCGAAACGCGTCATGCCGGAACGGGGTATTCCGGCGACTTCAATCTTTTCGCATGCGTGCAACTAACTCGATCAAGCGAGCACTCATTTCCTCGGCCGGCAAGTGCGCGAGCCAACCGTGACCCGGAAGCAACCATTCGAAGCAATACGCGGCCAGCTTGCTCAGCGATTCGGTGAGCTCGGTCCATGAGTACCAGCACGCGTCCCTGAACGCGACGAGGTCCCGCGCGCGTGGGCTCCAGGCAAGCGAATCACCCGAGAACAGCACGCGATCATCGAGCAGGTACACGACGCTACCCCGAGTGTGCCCGGGCATAGGGACCGCGCGCACGCCGGCCGCAATGCTCGGTGCTGACCCGTCGTCGAGCAGATCCGTAGCATATGGGGCGGCCGACAAGTCCTCTCGGTGAATCCAGACGCGCGCGCCGAATCGACGCGCGTATTTGTCTGCGTCTGCGACGTCGTCACGATGCGACAGAAGGATGTGCGCAATGCCACCGGTGTCGTCAAACCATTTCACGAGCTCCGCCGCATAGCGCGGTGAGTCGATCAGCAGATTGCCGTCCGGACGCGCGGCAAAATAGGAATGTGCGCCAAACGAGGAGCGAGCGTTGAATCCGCAGCGCCACACACCCGATGTGATCTCCTGCGGAAAGATCGGGGCGTTCGGACGAGGCTGTTTCGTTTCGCTGCGTACCGATGCTGTAGGACATACGAGCACCGCACGCCAGGCAGCAAGCTGCTCTTCCGGCGTGGCGGGCTGCCGGGCGAAGATACTCTTGTCGTTTCGTTCGACAATCAGCCCAGGCGCGACGTGACGCGATGCACCACAATTGATGCACGCTGTGTCGATGTACCACTCCCCTGGGACGGAGTCGGTATTGCGTGTGGGCTTCATTTGATGCTCCAGGTCCGAGATAACGCCGTATTGATGTCCTATCGGCCGCGACCCGCGATACGGCTAACGGTCCGACCCGCATGCGCACGTCGCCGGTGCTGACGTGCGCGTCCGCCGTCTCGACGATCGTTGGCGTCTCGCGGTCCCAGCAGCGATTGTCACGCAACCATTAAAGTACAGTTGCTCGCATGGTCTAGCTCGTGTTCCGCGGGTCTTTCAGTAAATATAGCGCTAACAAAGTGAGTCGAGGGGCTATTAATGCGTGGGACGGGTTGCGCTTCTGCTGATCATGCAAAGCCGGCGTCGATTGCTCAAGTGCATAACTCACCAAGGCCACCCGGGGAACAATCAAATGCCTCAAGTCCTTACCACCGGTCGGCACAAGCTTGACCGGTCGTGTCTCTGACATGAGCGTGCGATGACCTGTTCGGCGGTGAATCGACTCTTACGCTTCGTCCGCCCTGGGTAAGGTGACGAACTTATCGGCTGGAATGGCTTTGTGAGGGGTTTGTCATCGCTTTGTCCAGTTTCTCCAAAAGAAACTCGGCGAAGACCGCTACTGCGGGCGGCACCGGTGGGCGGCTCGTGTAGACGAGCTGCAGGCCTAGGCCGGTGCTGGCGCGTCGATAGGTCGGCAGCACGCGTACCAGTTTCCCCTGCGCGATGATTGACTCAACTATTAACTGCGGCAGCAGCGCAATACCGAGTCCAGCTATGCAAGCCTGCGCCAGCACTCGCATGTCGTTGACGGCGAACCGGCTGTTGATCGACACTTCCTGACTACCGCGTGGCCCCTGCAGACGCCACGTGTTGCGACCCTGGCGATTGGAAATCGTCAGACAGTCGTGTTCGGCCAGTTCACGCAGCGTGCGTGGTGCAGCGCGCCGTTCCAGATAGGCCGGACTCGCCGCGAGAATCATTGCACCCGGCGCCAGCCGACGCACCGTGAGGCCGCTACGGGTCTCGATGCCCATACGCAAGGCCAGATCGATGCGCTCGGCGATCAGATCGGTAGGCGTATCGTCCAGCAGGAAGTCGACGCTGATGTGTGGATAGCGCGCGTAGAACTCGACCAACCATTCCATGCGGAAGAATTCGAACAGGCCGGCCATGGCGGTCACGCGAACCGAGCCGGACGGTGCCTGCTCATCTGCATGAAATCGCCCGATCTCGAGGATCTGGTCAAGCGCCGGCGCATAGCGCTCGAACAGCGCCTGACCTTCCGTGCTCGTCGCCAGTTTGCGAGTCGAGCGATGCAACAGACGTGTGCCGAGTTGCCCTTCGAGTTGATCGATGCGTCGGCTCAGCGTATTTGCCGGCATGTGCAGACGCCGCGCCGCCTCGGAGAAGCTGCCGGCGCGGACGACCTGGACGAACATCGCCAGATCATTCAGATCAAGCATGATATTTCTCCATAAATGGATTAATCAAATCCTATTTTACCGTCTAGTGTGAAGCAACCTTAGTCCCCATACTTGAGGTGTCACATAGGAGGCGGCCGTAAAAAGTCATTTTCCCGCTCCAGGGTGGCGTTGCGTCACCTGATACCGCACGCTGGCGCGGCCACTTAACGATCCAAGGAAATTGATTTGAAGAAGCATCTGATGATTGCGGCTGGTGCACTCGCCGCCTCACTGTCGTTTTCGGCATTCGCGGACGTGCCGACGTACCAGCTTGATCCGGCCCACACGTACCCGAGTTTCGAGGCGGACCACATCGGCGGCCTGTCGGTCTGGCGTGGCAAGTTCGACAAGTCGCAGGGCACGGTGACGCTCGATCGCGCCGCAAAGACCGGCACCGTTGAAGTGACGACCGACATTGCGTCGGTCCACACGGGTAGCACGAAACTCGACCAGAACCTGCAGTCGGATCAGTTCTTCGACGCGTCGAAGTTCCCGGAAGCGACCTACAAGGGCACGATCAAGTTCAAGGGCGACAAGCCGGCCTCTATCGTCGGCAATCTGACGATGCACGGCGTGACCAAGCCGCTGACCCTGAAAATCGACTCGTTCAAGTGCATGCCGCATCCGATGTTCAAGCGCGAAGTGTGCGGCGTCGACGCGGTGGGCGAATTCGATCGCAGCGACTTCGGCGTCGATTTTGGCAAGGCGTACGGCTTCAGTATGAAGACCAGGCTGCTCATCTCGGCCGAAGCACTGAAGCAATAATCCCGTTTGGAGGTAAGTCTCATGAAACTGTTACACGTAGATTCCAGCATCCTCGGGCAAGGCTCCGTCAGCCGTGATCTGTCAGCGGATGTCGTTGCGACCTTCCGGGGCCGCCATCCCGACCTTGCGGTCACTCGTCTCGACCTTGCCGTCACACCGATCGGCCATCTGACGGCTGCACACTTCGCGGCCGCGCAAGGCGCTCCCGTCGACGATGCATTGAAGGCCGACGTGGCCATGGGCCAGGTTGCGCTTGAGGAGTTCCTGGCAGCCGATATCGTGGTCATCGGCGCGCCGATGTACAACCTTGGCGTGCCCTCTCAACTGAAGGCCTGGATCGACCGCATCTCCGTCGCCGGGAAGACGTTCCGCTACGGGGAGCACGGCCCGGTCGGACTGTGCGGAGGCAAGAAGCTGGTCATCGCTTCGTCGCGCGGCGGCGTTTACAGCGAAGGCTCGCCGGCCGCCGTCTTCGATCATCAGGAAACCTATCTGAAGGCGGCCTTCGGCCTTCTGGGCATCATGGATATCACCTTCATTCGCGCGGAAGGTGTGGCGATGGGTCCGGAGGCACGCAGCGAGGCCATGGCCTCGGCGAAGAAAGAGACCGCCGCGCTCGCTGCGTGAGGTAGCACCGCCCTGACAAAATACTCCCTGGAGAACAACCATGTCGAACACCCAGAAGCTCATCGCCGTCGTGGGCGCAACCGGCCAGCAAGGCGGCGCCGTTGTGCGCGCGCTGCAGGCGAGCGGTCAATTCAAAGTGCGCGCGTTGACGCGCAATCCGGCCAGGCATCCGAAGCTGGGTGACGAAGTCGTTCTGGCGGATTTCAGTCATCCGGAAACGCTTGAAGCCGCATTTGCCGGAGCACACGGAGCTTTCGTGGTGACCAATTCCTGGGAAGCGGGTACGGACGAACCCAGGCAGGCACGCGCCGCCGTCAACGCGGCGAAAGACGCCGGCGTGCAGCACTTCATCTGGTCGACGCTCCCGGATGTGGAGGCGATCAGCCGCGGCAAGATCAATGTCCCGCATTTCACCGGCAAGGCGAAGGTGGAGCGCATTGTGAGCGAAGCCGGATTTGCCCACCACACGTTTGTGATCGCTCCGTTTTACTATCAAAACCTGCTCGGCGTAATGGCCCCGCAGAAACAGGCGGATGGCACCGCGGCTTGGGCGCTGCCGCTTGATCCCGAGCGGCGGGTCATCCACATGGGCGACATCACTGAACTCGGCCGCATCGTGGCTGGTGCGTTCGCGCAGCCGGAACTCGCGGGGCACGGTGAACATTTGCCGCTTGTCGGCGATTTCTTGAGCTTCAACGAGATCATCGCCACCCTGAATCGTCAAGGAAACAAGTTCTCGTTCAAGCAAGTCCCGCGTGAGGTTTTTGCTGGCTGGTTCCCGGGCGCCGAGGGCATCGCGGCGATGCTCGCCTACTTCGAAGCGCACACGTATCTCGGCTCGGATTCGCGCAACGCGATCGCGTTCGCCAACAAAGTCGCCGGCCAGCAGCCGACGACGTTTGCCGCATGGGCCAAAACGAACTTCGCGATCCCGGCAGCCACCTGAAAGCACACCTCTCCGAACGAAAAGGCTCCTTGATGCCTTGACTCAAGGGGGCGGCCAAATACTTGCACGGCAAGTATTTGGCCGACATTGTGAGGATTCGTGGCCTCCACGGGAAATCGAAAACTCGAAGCTGTTCAGACCTTCCCCGGGGAAAGAACACGTCGAAGGAGGTCGCGTATGAAACCTGACCCTGCTCCTCCCCATTTTGCTGGCAGCGTTCGGTCTCACCGGATCGCTCGCGGCATTCGCCGGCGAAACCTGGCGCAAGGAAAATGCGCCGCTGCCGGGGATCGCCAGGAGAAGTGCGCAAAAAGTCAGGATGCTTTCCTGATCGCAGTCGCGGCCTCGAAGCTGTCCACCAGGAGCCCGTAGGGAAGATAGTGTTCGTGGAAGAGTTTCACCATCTCCTGTCCGGTCGGCAGAGTCCAGTTCCGCTGCAACTCGGCCGCAATCGTCGTCCAGTTGATGGGGACGATCCCATGGTCCCGCATCCCGATCGCGGCCGGACGCCTTGTCCGGATCCTTCCTGAAAGTCGCATGGACCAGCTTGAGGTGACGGCACTGCAGGCGCGTTCGGCGGCACCGTCGATTGCCGTCAAGGCGCTCCTGAAGCACCTTGCCCAGGGATGGCGTGAAACACCTTGGAAGCAGATGTTGCGGGCGCGTTAGGTTGCCTGGGACCCGTATTCTCCGACGCCTCGAAAAATGCGAAACGTCGGGCGAATTGCACAACTGCCTGATATCCGCTCCCACTGCAGCAAAGCTCACTCATCCGAGTTCGAATGAGGTAATCCCGAACACCCGCGCAATCGGAATCGCCGGGGGCTCTTTCGTATACATCCTTGCCGTTTCGAAGGTGCTCACCAAACCGTGTCGTTCAGCCATGGCGATGGCCGCAGCGTTGCTCTCCGGCACATCGATCGAGACCATCTCGTCCGGACAGCAGGAAAGCAGTGCGTCGAACAGTCCCTCGCCAGTGAGTTCGTCGTCGGCAAAGAGCGGGCCGATCTTGCGGCCCTGGCGACATTTGCGCAGCACACCGTAGCCACGAATCCGTCCTTCGCGCATCGCGGCGAGCGCGACAACATCAGGCTGGGCAATCCATGCAGTCAGGAAGTCTGATCGGGGCGCGGGGAACAATTGCCGGTCGTACTCGGCCAATTGATTGAATCGCTCGCCAGAGAGACTGCATGTTGCCGCGCTTCCCGCACCGCGTGCGACGCCGCGAAAGCGGATATTGCGATGTGCAAGCCGAAACCCGGACTTTCTATAATTCGCCTGCTGCGCGACGACTCCGTCAAGGCCGATGTTGCGCTCGCCCAGGTAGGCCATTGCGTGTTGCCAGATTCGAAGCCCCAGTCCTTTGCCTCGAAAATCCGGTCTGACGATGTACAGGCCGACGAAGCCGAAATGCTCGTCATAGGCGACAGCGGAGATCGAGCCGATCGGCTCGCCGTGCAATTCGCCAATGAAAAATCCGTGCGGGTCGGCGGCCTGGAAGCAGGCCGCGTCGTGGCAACCGGGATTCCAGCCTTCCTGTGCCGCCCACTCGATCGCCAGCGCGACCTCTTCGGCCTTCATGGGGCGAACGATGTATTCCCCTTCTCCATCCGTGACTCTGTTCACGACGCCTCCGTGACCGGCTTCTGCCGCGTGTCAGGTCTGCACCAATGTCGGTTCCACGGCCATCGGGCGCGCATCGCGCACCGGTGCGCAGGTGGCGACGCGCAACTTATCGCGTTAGCCGCTGGTTCGCACCGTCCGGCCAGAGAGCCATGCCGTCGACTCAGAAGTAATCCAGCTGTCAGCGGGCATTATGAACCGGACGTGCGGCCTTCAGGTGAAAGGCAGAGGTGGCGGCGATAACAACCGTCATCGTTGGCCTTCCCGGAAGGCCATTCGAAACACGGAAATGCCCTCCATAGGATCCAGTGTTTCGCGCCAGGGTGCCAGCTTCAACAAGCGCGCCGTATCTTCGTAACCTGCTAGCCAGCGTCGCTTGATGCCACTCGACGAAAAGTCGATATCCCTGTTCAGGTCGTCGTTATCAAATGCCGGCGCGTCGAGTTCCAGAACCTGCATCGTCGTGCCACATCCCCACGCGAGGAGCTCCTGAACCTCCGGATCATCTCGTTTCTCTTCAGGGACGTACCGGCCGAGTTCACGAATCACATGACGAAGTCGGTGAATCTGCTTCTGTCGATCAAGATGGCTTTCGGCACGACTCGAATACTGAATGTCGCGTTGCCGGCTCATCACCTGCAAGATTGATTCGGGTTCTGGACCGCTCGAAGGCCACAACTGCACCGAGAAAATGACCGAGTCGCGCCGCGGCCGGTCGTCGAGCACAGCTTCGAGCGGTGTATTCGAATAGATGCCGCCGTCCCAATACGATTCGCCTTCCAGTCGCACCGAAGGAAAGCCGGGTGGAAAAGCGGCGGATGCCATCACGTGCTCGACGCCCATCGGCGCGTCGCGATTGGTGAAATACCGCATACGTCCGCTTTGGACATTGACTGTGCCGACGGTCAACCGCGTTGCTTTCTCATTCAAGTAATCAAAATCGACCAGCGACGACAGGGTTTCGCGCAGTGGTCCCGTCGAATAGAACGCCGCCAGGTCGGGACGAACATGCGCCTGAATGCCGGCCCAGGACTCTAAACGTGGGGTGAAGAACGACGGCACGCCCCGAGTGACCGTGGCGAGGTCGCGCAGCCAGTTCGCGAGTCCCGGCAGCCAGCTTGCCGCCTCGACGCCATGACATGCCACACCGTTCCAGAACTGGGTCAATCGCGCGATTCGGTTTTCGGGCTTATTGCCTGCGATGATCGCGCCATTGATCGCGCCGATCGACGTGCCGATCACCCAGTGAGGTTCGACCTTGCCGTCATGGAGTGCCTGATACACACCGGCCTGGTAGGCGCCGAGCGCACCGCCTCCCTGAAAAACCAGGACGATCTGGCCGGGAATATCCGGCGCGCCGTCCGGCCGGCAGGCTCGGTTGGTGTGGCGCTCGCCGTGCGTGTTGTCGCCCATGGTGGCCCTCTCAGACTAACGCTGCAGTGGTGGTGATTTTGCCACGGGACGTTCGGCGTAACGGGAAAGCTGGATTGTGGGCAGAGACGCGGCCTTGCTTGAATGGTGCGGCTGGGCGAGAACGGCCACAGGCGACACTCGCTACCGCTCGGGTTTGAACATTCGTACGCCCGGCCCGCCCCTCAAACCTGCCATTCTGATTTCGCGGTTTGGCACGCTCGAACGAGTCTTTGCGCCACGCCTGCTCAGCTTCTGTTTCTTCCAAGGCGTGACATGGGGTAAATGAAGCTGAAGAGTCCAGTACTGCCGGGCAGGTGATCGGTATATTGAAGCAGCGTGGCTTAAGCGTTCGCTTCGAATGCTACGCGGTCGTGATGTTAGTCAGCGAGCAGGCCTACGAGGTTGCCCGCAGGCGACGAGGGAGTTTCGAATGAAAATTGAAAGAGTCCTGTACCGCGCTCATGCGCACGTCACCGGCGGGCGCGATGGACGTGCGACGGTCCCCGAGAGCAACCTTGATCTCAAGCTGACCCTGCCGAAGGAACTCGGTGGCGCTGGCGGCGATGGCACGAACCCCGAGCAACTCTTCGCCGCGGGATATAGCGGTTGCGCGAACGCTAGAACCGGTATCCAATCCCGACAAAGGTGATCCACGGATTAGCCGTGATGTGCGTCTTGTTGGTCAGCACGGGCTGACCATTGGCGGCAATGGCCGAGACCGTTGCGTTCGTCTTGAGAGGCAGATAGGTCACGGATGCGGTTGCATACCAGTTCTTGCTGATGTTGTAGGAAGCCCCTGCATTGAACGCCGGATTCCATGATGGACTCAGTGAAGCTTTCGCCTGGACACCCGGTCCCGCGACCTGCTGCAACGCTGCGCTGAAAGTCGGATTGAGCTCGCTGTGCGAATACCATGTGTAGTTGACACCGATACCGACAAAGGGACGCAGCCGCGTCTGCGCCGCGCCAAAGTAGTATTTGAGGAAGAGAATGGGTGGCCACGCTCTGGTGCCGGCGAGGGGTTGCAGACTGCCGAAGTCGAGCGGCGGCCCTTTGGGCCGAACGGAGCGGCCGTCCCCTGCGCGTACAGTTTAAGCTTGGGTGGCACACCCGTAGCCAGGTCCAGCGCGATATTGTCCGTGATGAAATACGTAAATGCGAGTTCAACGGTGAACGTATTGTGTATACGACCACCGGTTCCCGGCGACGTAAAGGTGCCTGCCGCCGAAGTACTCTGCAACGCCGTTGCAGACGACGGACCAAAGTCCATCCAGGTGCCTCCCGCACTCGTTATCAAACTCCCCGCGCTTTGCGCCATCGCGCCACTACATATCCCCCCCGCTATGAGCGCGAGACACGTAATCCGTTTCACTTTCTCCTCCACTATTTTATTAGTTATCGAAAGTGAATGGCAAAGTCGTTTAACCTGTCATAGGAGTTCCTTCCGGCACGTTCGATTCAGAACTGCTCGATCGCAATGTCGATTGCGCCGGACGCGCCACGCAGGATCGTCGCTTGAAGAGCGTGAGCCTTCGGCAAGATCTTTTCCGCATAGAATCGCGCGGTGGCGAGCTTCGTCCGGTGAAATTCCTGATCTTCACCCGCTGCATCCTGTCTCGATGCCACCAGTGCAGCGCGCGCCATCTGCCATCCACCGCAGACGTATCCCGTCATCATCAGATAGTCGACAGAGCTCGCGAGCGCTTCATCGATGTCGGTCGCCAACGCGCGCAGCATCCACTCCGTGGCGTCTTCAAGCGCCTGAATACTCGCCGCGAAGGCTGTGCAAACCGGCGCAAGCCGCGCGTCAGCGCTTTGCTCGAGATCGAGCGCGACGGCGCGCATCTGCGCAACCAGTCCGGACATCGCGGCTCCGCCGTCCGACCCAAGCTTTCGTGCCACCAGGTCGGCCGCCTGAATGCCTGTCGTGCCCTCGTAGATCGTCGCGATGCGTGAATCGCGGAGAAACTGGCACGCGCCCGTTTCTTCGATATAGCCCATCCCGCCATGCACCTGCACGCCCAGCGATGCGATCTCGACGCCCAGTTCGGTACACCATCCCTTCAGCACCGGGATCAACAGGTCGACACGCGCCTGGTGTCGTGCACGTTCGCTGTCCTCCGGGTGCCTGTGCGTGCGATCCATGTCGGCCGCCATGACGTAGGCAAACGCGCGCATCGCTTCGATCTGTGACTTCATCGTCAGCAACATGCGCCGCACATCCGGGTGATGAATGATCGCAACCGCCTGGCCCGAGCGGCTTGCCGCAAGGCGTCCCTGCACGCGCTCCTTCGCATACTCGCGGGCTTGCTGGTACGCGCGCTCCGCTATCGCAAGCCCCTGAATACCCACCTTCTGGCGCGCTTCGTTCATCATCGTGAACATATGCGCGAGGCCTTTGTTTTCGTGTCCGACGAGATAACCCATCGCGCCGTCCTTGTCGCCGAAGCTCATCACACAGGTTGGACTCGCATGGATACCTAGCTTGTGCTCAAGGGATACGCAGTGGACATCGTTGCGCTGCCCCGGCGAGCCGTCCGTGTTCAGCAGGAACTTGGGCACGAGGAACAGCGAAATCCCACGCACGCCTTCGGGCGCATCGGGCGTGCGAGCGAGGACGAGATGAATTACGTTGTCCGTCATGTCGTGGTCGCCCCACGTGATGAAGATTTTCTGACCGTAAAGGCGATAGTGATTGCCCTCCGGCACGGCCTTCGTACGCACGGCGGCGAGATCCGATCCCGCTTGCGGTTCGGTCAGATTCATCGTGCCTGTCCACGCGCCGCTGATGAGATGAGGCAGGTAGCGTTGCTTGAGATCCTCCGAACCATGCTGCCGCAATGCCTCGGTGGCGCCGGCCGTCAATAGCGGGCACAGCGCGAATGCCATATTGGAGGAATTCCACATCTCCACGGCCGCCGCGTGCAGCAGTTCGGGCAGGCCCTGCCCGCCGAACGCGGGGTCGCCACTGAGGCCGCCCCACCCTGCCGCCGAAAATTGCCTGTACGCTTGCGCGAAACCGTCCGCGGCAACGACACCGTCTCGAGTCAGACGTGCGCCCTGTTCATCGCCAGTCTTGTTGAGCGGTGCAAGGACTTCAGCCGCGAGCTTTGCGGCTTCTTCGAGCACCGCGTCAGCCAGTTCCGGCGTGACCTCCTCGAGGCCCGGCAACGAAGACAACCCGCCGAGATCCGCAAGTTCCGTCATCACGAAGCGCATGTCGCGCAGTGGTGCAATATAAGTGCTCATCGTTAGCCTCAACTCAGTTCTGTTGCAGTTTGTCCAGTTCGCCGGACAATTCCGGCAACACCTTGAAGAGGTCTCCGACGATCCAGTAATCGGCGACCTGGAAGATCGGCGCCTCTTCGTCCTTGTTGATGGCGACAATCACCTTCGAGTCCTTCATCCCGGCCAGATGCTGGATCGCGCCGGAAATGCCCACGGCGATATACAACTGCGGAGCGATCACCTTGCCGGTCTGGCCGACCTGGTAGTCATTGGGTGCGAATCCGGCGTCCACCGCCGCGCGCGACGCGCCGACGGCTGCGCCGAGCTTGTCGGCGATGTCGTCCAGCAGCGCGAAGTTCTCGCCGGAACCCATGCCCCGGCCGCCTGAAATCACCCGTTGCGCGGACGTCAGGTCCGGGCGCTCCGAGCGCGTCAATTGCTGGCTCACGAAGCGCGATCCTTGCACTTCAGGAGCGGGCTCCAACTCTTCGATCGCGGCTGCCCCACCTTCAGCCGGCGCCGCCGCAAAGGCTGTCGTTCGAACGGTGATGACCTTGATGGCGTCCGCGCTTCGCACCGTCGCGAGCACATTGCCTGCATAGATGGGACGCACGAACGTATCCGCGGACTCGACGGCAATGACGTCGGAAATCTGTGCAACGTCGAGCAGCGCGGCCACGCGCGGCATCACGTTCTTCGCGGTCGTGGTGGCCGGCGCCACGATGTGGCTGTATTGCCCGGCAACTTTCACGATGAGTGCGGCGAGATTCTCGGCCAACGCGTGGCCATAGTGCGCGGCATCCGCAGCAAGCACGCGGGTCACGCCGGCAACCCGGGCAGCCTGCTCGGACACCTTTGCGCATTGCTCTCCGGCCACGAGAACATGGATATCGTCGCCAACACGCGCGGCGGCCGTGATGGCGTTCAGCGTGGCATTCCTGAGCGTCTGATTGTCGTGCTCTGCAATAACGAGTACGGGCATTTCTCTCCCCTTCGATCAGATAACGTGTGCAACGTTTTTCAACTTGCTCACCAGTTCCGCAGCATCGGCCACGCGCACACCCGCTTCGTGCTTCGCGGGCTCCGCCAGCTTCAGCGTCGTCAGCCTCGGTGTGACGTCGACACCGAGCGCAGCCGGCGTCACGACATCTAGCGGCTTCTTCTTCGCCTTCATGATGTTGGGCAGCGTGGCGTAGCGCGGCGTGTTCAACCGCAAATCGGCGGTGACGATGGCGGGCAGATCGACTTCGATTGTTTCCAGACCGCCGTCGACCTCGCGCGTTACCGTGGCTGTTCCCGCTTCGACCGTCACTTGCGACGCGAACGTCGCCTGCGGCCAGCCGAGCAGCGCCGCCAGCATCTGGCCGACCTGGTTGGCGTCGTCGTCGATGGCCTGCTTGCCGAGCAGCACCAGCTGCGGCTGTTCCTTGTCAACCAGCGCCTTGAGCAGCCGGGCCACTGCGAGCGGCTGCAATTCGGCGTCCGTCTCGACCAGAACGCCGCGGTCGGCGCCGATCGCCATCGCCGTGCGCAGCGTTTCCTGACATGCCGGGACGCCGCAGGACACCGCGACCACCTCGTTCACGACACCCGCTTCCTTCATGCGCACAGCCTCTTCCACGCTGATTTCGTCGAACGGGTTCATCGACATCTTCACGTTCGCGATATCGACGGCGCTGCCGTCGGCCTTGACGCGAACCCTCACGTTCGCATCTGCGACGCGCTTGACAGGTACAAGTACTTTCATCGCCTACTCCGTTGGTACAAAAGCGCTGCATCCGGCCGGCCACGCGAGCGGCCGAAGAGATGCTGCATCGTTCGGTGGATTGCGTCGTGACAAGCGTCACGACCGCTCGGCAAAGACGCTGCCGGACTCGCCCTCGAACATGTCGACGAGATAGCGTTCCAGCGGCTTTTCCGACGCGGTCTTCGGTATTTCCGGCACCACCTGCACCCAGGAAATGACGGAGCTCGCTTCCAGCTTCGCGCGGCACGCGCGGAACACCTGCTGCGGGTCGAAGTCATCGGTGCGCTTGGGCACGACGGCAGCCACCACGTCTTTCTCACCTGGCGCACCGGACGCAGCCTTCACGCCATAGACATAGACGTCCTCGACTGTCCCTGACTCGGCGATCACTTTCTCGATCGGTGCCGGATTGATGAACTCGCCGTTGTGGCGAATCCCCCCGCCCTTGCGGTATTCGAAGAACAGCCAGCCGTTCTCGTCCTCACGCACGACGTCGCCCATGTGCAGCCAGCCGTTCCGGCACTTCTTCGCCGAGGCCTCCGAACTGCCGAAGTATTCGACGTTGAACGGCGACCCATCCGCCGGCCTGAAGAGTAGTTCGCCCGGCTCGCCTTGCACGCAGTCGTTGCCGTCGTCGTCGACGATTCGATGCTGGAGGATGGGCACCGGCTTGCCGATGCTGCCGACCGGACCGACGCCGCGCGGCTTCACGGTGATTCCCCCTTCCGCCGCGCCGTAGAACTCGACGATCCCAACCCCGAAGCGCTCCTCGAACGCATGCCAGATCGCGGCCGGCATGCCTGCGGAAATCACGAAGCGCACGGGGTTGTCCGCGTCATCAGGCCTCGCGGGTTCGCTGTAAATTGCCGTCGTCATGCCGCCGAGCAGCGTGAAGGTGGTGCATCGATATCGACGGGCGATGTCCCACAGCCGCGATTTCGTGAAGCGGCGCGACAGCACCGCGCGCATGCCCGCCATCAGCGATGCGCCCAGTGTCACGATCTGCGCGTTGGCATGCGTGAGCGACAGTCCGGAGTATGGGCGGTCATCGGGTGCGTAACCGAATAGCGCCGAAACCGCTGCCGACGTTGCGCAGTAGCGCTGATGTGTCATGACGATGCCCTTCGGCTCACCCGTCGTGCCGGACGTGAAGATCAGCTGCATGGCGTCTGCCGGGCCGCGAGCCATGACGGGCAAATCAGGAACGAGCACCGGCAGCAACGCGCGCAATGGCGCGACGCCGCGGCAATCCGACAACGGCTTGCCGCCCTCGTCCGTTTCGAGCGCGATGACCCAGGACAGACGCGCAAGCGAATCCCGCACGGCCATGAGGTTCTCGAGCGTATAGTCCGCAGCGATCACGCCCCGGCATTGCGAGTGTTCGAGCATGAACGTGAGCTTGTCGCCCTTCGCGCGTGGATCGATTGGCACGAAGACCGTGCCCGAAATCGACGCGGCGACCATCGCGTCGACAAATTCCGCATGATTGGCCATCAGCAACGCGAAATGATCGCCGGGCCGCAAGCCCTGATCGATCAGCACCTGCGCGAGCCGCTGGCCGTTCTCCCAGAGTTGCCGGTAGGTGCGCACCTCGTCCGGGCGGACGCCGGCTCCTTCGACGGTGAGCACGTCGAGATCCGGCATGGTCTCGACGCGATTGGCGATCAACGCCGCCAACGTGGCTTCAGGTCTCGTGCTCATGGCACCCAATCTCCTTTGTCGACCAGAGTTAGCGCTTTAGCGCTTACTCTGGTCCCATGCATCGCTGTCGACCAGAGTTGGCGCTTTAGCTGTCGGCCGGAGCTAATGCTTCAGCACCTACTCCGAGCCCATGCAAAGCTCTTACTCCGATCCCATGCACCGCTGTCGACCAGGATTAGCGCTTTAGCTGTCGGCCGGAGTTAATGCTTCAACACTTACTCCGGGCCCACGCAAAGCTCTTACTCCGATCCCATGCAACACAGTCGCTTTGATTCCTTGCTGATGCTGTCCCGCCTGAAGCCGTCACAGTCCGTACGTTGCGCGAACCTTCGAGCCTCATCGACCCAGAATCGTGATGCACGCAACGGCCTCCTCCACCCCGCACAGACCGCCGCCGTTTTCGGCGATCGCGATGCGCGCGCCTTCCACCTGGCGAGCTCCCGCGTCGCCCCGCAGCTGCGTGACGAGTTCATGAATCTGGCCCAACCCGGTGGCACCTATCGGATGTCCTTTCGATTCGAGGCCGCCGGACGGATTGATCGGAATCCGTCCTCCGATCGAGGTATCGCCCCGTTCGGCGCAGATGCCGCCCATCCCCGGCTCGCATAAGCCGAGCACCTCGGACTGGATGATTTCGCCGATCGCCGTCGCATCGTGTACCTCGGCCACCGACACGTCCCGCGGTGCCACGCCAGCCTGCTCATAGGCGCTCGATGAACCCAGCCGGACCAGATGCTGGTCGAGCGCCGCGGCCGGCCGATCGGTTCCCGTCTGAAGCACGGATGCGAGAACACGAATCGCCCGCGAGCGCCGTCCCTTGAGCATGTCGAGCCCGGCCTCGCTGCACACGATCGCCGCCGCCGCCCCGTCGCTGACAGGTGAGCACATCGGCAGCGTGAGCGGATAGGTGATCGGCGGCGCGCCGAGGATCTCGTCGATCGAGTAAGCCTGCCGATATTGCGCGAGCGGATTGTGGACCGAGTGCTGGTGGTTCTTGGCCGACACGGCGGCGAACTGCCGCTGGGTAGTGCCGAACTCGCGCATGTGCATGCGGCCCATCGATGCGTAGATATCCATGAATACGCTGTAGGGCTTCGCCGAGACGCTGCCATCGGGCGGCTCGATGCCGTAGCCCATTTCCATCAGCCTGCGCTTGCCGTTCTCCGTGTCGTGCACGTCCCACGCACCGTCGAATGCGCTGAACGTGCGCGCCTTGTCCGGTGAGAACATCTTCTCCGCGCCCACCGCCAGTACGATGTCGGCGGCACCGGCCCTGACGTAGTTCACCGCGAGGTGAAACGCGGTACTCGCACTCGCGCACGCATTCTCGACGTTGATCACCGGTATCCTGTCGATGCCCATCGCACGCAACGCGAGCTGGCCGCGGATCATCTGCTGACCCTCCATATGCCCCTGCGTGGAATTGCCGAAAAACGCTCCCTGCAGTTGCCTGCTGTCACAGCCCGCGTCCGCGAGCGCGCCGTTGACCGCCGCGCGCGTGAGCTGCTTCACGCTCGTATCCAGATGCTTGCCGAATGGCGTCATGCCGACGCCCGCGATGTACACTTCGCCGCTCATTTCATGTCTCCACCATCGAGTTCCCGGTGCCGCGAGCGCGCAGCGCCCGCCGCCGCTGTCAGACGCTTTTCACCTCGTAGGCCAGATAGCCTTCTTCCGCCAGTGCGGCGACGAGGCTGCGTGCGCCGAACGCTTGTGCCGGCGAAGCAAAGCCGGCTGCACGCAGTTGCCCTCGCAACACGCGGCGCACGGCTTCCGCGCCCAGCACACCCGTCTGCGCATACGGCGAATTGCCGCGCAGAATGACGCTGACCGAATTCGTATTGCCCCGCCCCTGACACGAGAGCGTGCAGCGGTTGACGTCGGGGTTCTCGCGCGCGGGCTCGACCTGGGTCACGGCCTTGCCCCACTCGTTGGTGACCTCTTCCTGTCTGGTGGCGTCGAGCGGGCGACACTCGGCCTCGAACTTCTTCAGCAGGCCGACCACGGCGTTAAAGCGCTCCTGGTTCCTGAACGACACGAGCGTCTGGCAATTGCGCACGCGCGGATCGTCTGCGTACCAGATCGGCTCGCCACCGCCGCCCCACGGCAAGGCATTCAGCAGCATGTGTTCTCCCGGCACGTGAACCTGATACGGTGTCGCCCACGGCCATTGCATCAGTTCGTTGTTGCGCAGGAAAAACTGCGGCTTCGTGCACATCCGCAGAAACGACATCGTCGAGGCGACGCTCACTTCGGAATCGCCGAGATAGACCAGGTCGAGCGTGTCGATGCCCGGCGTCTCCAATGCAATCTCAGCGGCCAGGTTGCCTTCGGCCCACATGTACGAGTTGCCCGGACACAGCGCCAGACCTTTCGCCGCAAATGCCTCGCCGTAGGAGTGCTTGAGCAGCGACATCCAGTCGGTTTCGCCCGTCGTGTCGAAGTAGTGGCAACCCGCCGCGAGGCTCGCTTCGACCACTGGCCGTCCCAACTGCATGAACGGCCCAACGATGTTGACGACCGCCTTTTTGCCCTTGAAAAGTTCAGTGAGTGCAGCCGTTTCATGCTGCACCCCGACGCACTTGTAGTCATGTCCGGCCAGTTCGGGCACCTTCGCCATCTCCTCTTCCAGCCGCTCCTTGCTGCGCCCCGCGGCGATGAAGGGAATGCCACGCTCGGCGAGCTTCCACGCCGTCAACTTGCCCGTGTATCCACTTGCGCCATAAAGCACCACGTCGTATGCCGTTGCCATTTCATCGTCTCCTTCCAGTTCCATTGGAATGTGCGAGCGCCGCGTCCCGTTCAAAGCAGTTCCGGGTCGATCAGGTAGTAGCCGCCCTTGATCGCAAGGACCTCGTTGCAGCCGTCTTCGATCAGCGACGCGCGGGCATCGCGCCAGATCTTCTCGATCGGGTATTCGCGTGTCAGGCCGTTGCCGCAGAAGATCTGCAGCGCATCATTGGCAACTTCGAAGGCGGTCTGGGTCGCCGTGATCTTCGCCGTCATCGCCGCATGCAGCGACGGCTTCGGCGCGGTGAAGTTGTAGTGCACGACGCGCTGCGCGAGCGCACGCGCCGCCTCCACTTTGCGGAACATGTGAAAGAGCCGCGACGCGACCGACTGATGCCGGATGATCGGCAAGCCGCCCTGCTTGCGTTCATGTGCGTAGGCGAGCGCCAGCTCGAACGCGGCGCGTGCCGTGCCCGTGAACACCGTGGCCATGATTGCGTTGGCAAACGTGTGAATGGCGTAGACGGCATCGAGGTACTGGTCGGGTCCGGCAAGGATGTGGTCCCTGGACAGCCTGACGTCTTCGAAGAAGAGTTCACCCTGGTTGAGCGAGCGCTGGCCGACCTTGTCGAGCGGCTTGCCGCGCGACACGCCTTTGGCATCGAGCGGAACGATCACCACCGCGCCGCGTTTCGTCTCGACGCCGGCGCCGCTGTCCGCGGCGCAGTAGAGAATGCACACGTCCGCGACGACGCCATTGGACACCCACGCCGCCTTTTGTCCGTTGATGATCACTTCATCGCCACGCAACGTCGCTACGCAGTTGGGTCGACCGTACGCGCCTTGCGGGTGAAGGATCATGCCGTTCGCGTCGAGCATGTCGGAACCGTGATCGGGCTCCGTAATCGCCCAGCAACCCAGCTTTTCATCCGGCGCGAGCGACCGGCAGAACGCATTGCCGTATGCGGCGGTCATCAGCGCGGGCAGCAGCCCTGCGCCGTGCGTGATCGCGAGCCCGGCATCGCCCCAGCCCAATTCTTCGAAGAGGATGCTCATCGTCTTCGCCCGCTCGGCGGGTTCGAGTTCGAGCAGCCCGTCGACGCCGAAGCCGAGCCCGATGAATTTTTCGCGAGCCTCCCAGTACGGCGAGCCCGACGCGATCACCTCGTCAGGCGTCATGCGGTCCAGCTTGATACCCACGGGACGCATCACTTCCTGCGCGTACCGATGGACCGTCCGCTGGACCATCTGGCTCATCTCGGACATCTCCGGCTCCGCGCCGAGCGGGCCGAGCTTGTGCGTCGCAACATGATTCGGTGCGGTAGACATGTCTCCTCCTTGGAGGCGGTTGGCGTATCATCGGGTGAACAGTGCGCCGCACGGGCACGCGCCCAGCCAGCTGCCATGAGCGGCGACCCGCGCACTGGACCGTTTTCCGGCTGCACTTTGATCTCCTCTATGGAATCCATGGTGACTCCGCGCGGCACTGCGCAATATCCCCCGTATAGGGGAGCGCGATCGCCCGGACGGGGGAGGGCAGCCAGAGTCGCCCCGAGTGTCCGGAGCCGCCGATGCAACTGACCGATGTGATCGCGCCATGCATACCCCCGCCGCTTCTGGCCACGAAGCTGCTTCCGCCACGCTTGCCGAGCGGGTTGATCGATCGCCCGCGGCTGATCGAGCTGGCGGCGTATGCAGAAGACAAGCGGCTCACCGTCATCAAGGCGCCCGCGGGCTTCGGAAAGACGTCGCTGGCGCTCGCGTGGCTCAAGCACTTACGGACGAGCGGCGCGCACGTTGCATGGCTCTCGCTCGACACGGACGACGACGAACCCGCCCGCTTTCTCAACCATCTCGCGCAGGCATTGCGACAGGCTTGCGGCAACGTCGGTGCGTCGGCGATCGGCCTGACCGCCGAAGCCTCCCTTGTCCCCGCGCAATGCATCGTGGCGACGCTGATCAACGAGCTGGTCGAAGTCGACGACGAGGTCTATCTCTTCCTCGACGACTATCACCTGATCAGCCTTTCCGTCATTCACGATGTCGTGGCGTACTTCATCGAGCACGCGCCGTCGCACGTGCATGTGGTGGTGTGCACCCGTGTCGATTCCACGCTTCCGCTCGCGCGCTTGCGGGCGAGGAACGAACTGCTGGAGATCGACGCAACGGCGCTGCGCTTCAACTTCGAAGAGACCCGTTGCTTCATCGAACGCGAGTGTCCGGGCAAGCTGGGTGCCGGCACGATCAAGTCGCTGTTCGCGAGCACCGAGGGCTGGGCCGCGGCGCTACGCATTTCGGCCTCGGTGCTGGTACGGGAAGAGCACAAACCGGGTTCGGAAGCAGGCACGCCATCCGGCGCGTCCCGGCCGTTCGCCGCCTACCTCGAAGACATGCTGAAACATCTGCCCGCGACAATGGTCGAGTTCATGCTGCGCACGGCGATGCTCGACCGGCTGACCGCCTCGCTGTGCGAGGCGGTGACGGGCGTCGAGCGCAGCCAGAGCATGCTGGAAGCGATCACCGCGCGCCAGCTTCTGCTGGAGCCGATGGACGTCGAAGGGCACTGGTTCCGCTATCACCATCTGATGCGCGACTACCTGTGCCAACGGTTTGAAACACAGTACCGCGACGAGGTGGCGGACGTGCACCGCCGCGCGTGTCAGTGGTACGCGCAACAGGAGCAATGGACGGACGCTGTCAGACACGCCATCGCAGCAGGCGCGACCGACGAAGCCATCTCGCTGATGGCCCGCTGCGCGATGTCGCTCGTCACGAAAGGCGATCTGCTCACGCTGCTGGGCTGGCAGCGCCAGTTCCCGGCGCACCTGATGCGACAACAGGTGCAGGTCAGGCTGGCGATCGCCTGGGGCATGGCGCTGGCATTACGCTTTGACGATGCGCTTGCGATGCTCGATGCGCTGGAGCGCGACGCCGCCGCCAGCACAGGCGCCGAAACCGAACGCATGCGCTGGGAATGTCAGGCGATCCGCGCGGTCGTGGCTGCCTTGCAAGACGATTCGCAACGTGCGCTCGCGATGGCGCAGGCTTGTCTCGACCGGCCGTCGGCCGATGTCTGGACCACCAACGTCGTGTCCAACGTCGTGCGGTTCGGACACTGGAAAGCGGGCAACCTCGAAGCGCTTTATGCGACGCCCTGGGTTCCCTATTCGATCGAGGAAGACCAACGCAATGTGTTCTCTTCGGTGTATCGGCTGTGCGTGCTCGGCCACGCGGAAATGCAGCAGATGCACTTTGTGCTCGCCGAGCGGTATTTCATGGAGTCAATGGATCTGGCCGAGCGTTACTCCGGGCCGCAGTCCATCTCCGCCGCCTTATGCGCGCCAATGATCGCGCAGCTCCGGTATGAGCAGGGCCGTCTGGATGAGGCCGAGGCACTCCTCCTCGATCTGATGCCAATTGTCGATCTGGCCGTCATGCTGGATAGCGTGCTGATCGCGTATCGTCTGCTCATCCGGATTGCGGTGGCTCGCTCGAACGCCGCGCAGGCATACACGTTGCTCGAACGCGCGCGAGCCCTCGGCCACAGGCGCGGTTGGCATCGCCTGATTGCGGCGGTGCTCGTCGAACGCACGCGGCTGCATATCACCGAAGGAAGAATGGCGGAAGCCTCGGCGTGCGTTTCCGAACTCGATGAACTCGCGGCCCGAGGCCCGCAATCGTCCCCTCCTGTCTCAGCGGAGATCGACAACTATCGCTCGCTCGCCGGGGCCTGTGTGGCGATAGCGCAGAACCGGACGCACGAAGCCGTCCAATCGTTGAGCGTTGCACGGCGCAGCGCCGAAAGCCGTCACGGCGACTACCTCGCATTACGCCTGCGCACCACGCTCGCACTCGCCTGGATGGGCGGGGGCCAAACTCGCGAGGCGATCGAGGTGTTTGGCGAGGTCGTGAAAGTGGCCGCACACGCAGGCATTTACCAGTCCATCCTCGACCAGGGTCCTGAAATCGGGACGCTATTGCAGGCGGTGCGCGACGATACACGTAACACAGCGCAGACCAAGGAGGTGGCGAATCACACCGATCGTCTGTTCGATGGCTGGCGCGCGCTCTATCAGCCCGACAGCCAACCTCAGCGCGACGCCGAACGCGAATCGCTGAGCGCGCGGGAACGCGAGATCGTCGGGTTGATCGCGCAAGGGCTGTCGAACAAGGAAATCGCACGCAGTCTCGGGATCGCACCTGAAACGGTCAAATCCCACGTGAAGAGCATTTTCGTGAAGCTGGCGGTCGACAAACGCGCGCATGCCGTGTCACGCGCGCAAGCGTTGGGGCTGCTGTGCAATAGCTAGCAGACCGCGCGTTGCGCGGCGCACGGGTTCACCTCGCTACGATAAACGCGGCAGCATGAAGCAGCACACCTGCCATGCCGCCAACCAGCGTGCCGTTGATACGGACGTATTGCAAGTCACGACCGATTTCCGCTTCGATCTTCCGGCTGACCTCCTGTGCGTTCCAGCTTTTCACGACCTCGGTGATCAGCGCCGGCAGTTGTCCCCGATAGCGCACGACCAGCGAGTGGGCGAGCTCCAGCCACCATGCATTCAGCTTGTGCTGCATCGCGGGCGCGCTCGCAATTGCCTTGCCCAGCGAGACGAGCAAAACGGTCGCGATGCCGCGCGCGGCCGGTCGTCTGGGGTCGCGGTCGTCAACGATGCATGTTCGGACGTGGTCCAGCAGCACGCGGTAATAGTCTCCATTCCTGAAATGCCGGATGCAGTCCCGCATCAGCGACTTGCCGAAGCGCCGGTATTCGCCAGAGGTCCGCAACTGCGCGACGAGATCCTGCAACGCGCCGTCGAACTGCCGACGCAGCGCATGATCCGGGTTGTCGACCACTTCATGCACGAGCGTGACGATGCCCTCGACGAATCGCTCGACGATGTAAGCATCTAATCTGGCGGGCGTGTATCGCGAAGCCTCGCTGAACTTCGCCTTCAACAAGCCCGAGTTGTCGGTGAGCCACTGCTCCAACGCATGAAGTCCACGATCGACCAGTGGCTGGTGGCGATCGCCTTCCGCGAGAATCTGCAGCACGTGGGCGGCGGCGCGAGATACATCGAGCGTTCGCAGCCGTGGTATCACGATTCGATCGAAGAGTCGCGCCCCCTCCTCGTCGTCGATTGCGTTCAGCAATCCGGGCAGGGACTCGACAATGGCATCCGCGACGGCCTCGCTATTTGCCCTCTCAGCCAGCAATTGCGACAGCGCCTTGGCGGCGTTGTGATTCTTCAGTCTTCCGGTGATCAGCTCCGGGGCCAGAAAATTCTCTTCGACGAAATGGCCAAGGCTGTCGGCGATGCGTTGCTGATTCCGCGGGATGATCGCCGTATGCGGGATCGGCAGACCAAAGGGATGCCGAAAAAGGGCAACCACCGCATACCAGTCCGCGATCGCGCCGACCGTGCCCGCCTCGGCAAACGATCGCAGCCAGGCAAGCCACGGATATTCCGACTGATAAAGGACGCACACGAGCAACAGCGCGATCGTGCCGGCGAGCAGACACGTCGCGGCCCACCGCATACGGGTCAAACGAAGTGCCTTGTGATTCTCGCCGGTGGCGGGCGAGGCGCGGCTCACGCTTCGATCGTCGCGAGTCCGGCAGTTCAATTCCCCTCCTGACGGAGAAACTTGCGGACGACGGGCGCGACATCTTTCGCTCGCGTGATGAGAAACAGATGACCGTCGTCAATCACATACAGCACCGCATTGCGGATGCGCGCCGCAAGAATTTTTGCGTTGGACAGCGGCACGATGGGATCGTCGTTGCCGTGCATGACGAGCGTCGGCTGGCGCAACGTGCAGAGCCAATGCAGACTGGTCCAACCCCACGCCGCCATCAACTGATAAAGGTATCCGCGACCGCGCGGCGGCTGAATATGGCGGCTGTGCTCCCTGAGCAAGCCGGGATCGCGCCGGTAGGCGCCGCCGTAGATCTCCGGCCCGACCCGTTGCAGGTAGGACGGATCGGTATAACGCCTCGGCCCCATCAGCTTCGACAGAACGGAGATTTTGGCCGGCATCATCAGGACACCCGGCGAAGTCGCGGCGAGGATCAGTCTGCGGCAGCGATCGGGATATTGCCGCGCGAACTGCTGCGCAAGCGCGCCGCCCCACGATACGCCGAGCACATCGACAGGTCCGTCATGTCCAAGCCGCCGCAACAGCTTGTCGGTCAGCACGGAGAGTGTCGAAAAACGATAAGGCGCGAGAGGCGCCGGTGAGCCGCCCACGCCGGGAATGTCGAAAATGATGACGCTGACATCCTCCAGTGCTTCGACGAACGGCTCGACCAGTTCCAGATTGGCGCCAATGCCATTGAAGATGACAAGCGGCGGCGAGGCGTCACTGCCATGCCGGATGCCGGCGCGCACAATCTGGCCGTCCAGATCGATCATCTGGATTTCCATGCTGCTGACAGACTCGGTACTGTTATTCATTTCTCTCATCCGGACACCCCTCCTCGCAACGCACTTCGTCATGGTATCGGCATCGGGCGACGCCGTTGCGTCACCTGGCGGGTTGCAGGAGCGCCTTCAACTCCTCGACGTTCTCGGCGACGCGCTTCGAGATCACCGCGTAGCTGTCGGCCTGGGCGCGGTACGCCGTTTCGGCGAGTTCCTGCATGTCCGCCAGCGCCTTGTGCAACGCCTGTTGCATCGCTTCGCCCGCGGCCGGCTTGCTCTGCGCTCCGCTCTGCTGCGCGACCAGCGATTGCAGCCGCGTCATCGTCGCGCTGAGAATCTCCATCTGTTTCTGTCCGAGCGACTGCATGCCTGTCAACGCCGTCGTGTTGGCGGCAGCGAGCGCCTCGATGTCCTTGCGGCGCGATTCCAGAACGGTGCTCACGTCGATGCCTGGCAGCTTGAACTGCTTGATGAGCTTGATGTATTCAGCAAAAAGGCTGTTGGGATCGGTTGATTCCATAGTTGATTCTCCAGACAAGGCAGGTTGAGTTAATGACGGCCACGATGCCGTCGGCATTTCGTGCGTCAGGCTTGCATGACGTAGGTTCCGGGCGCCCCCGCTAGCGATGGATGCCGCTCGTTGCCGAGCACTGCCGGCGCGCCGCGCCGTTCGCCAGAACGCGCGGACAGCCAGTCTCGCCAGTCGCTCCACCACGAATCCTTCTCGGCCTGTGCGCTCGCGAGCCATGCGTCGGCATGGGTGGCCAGTTCAGGATTGAGGTAGAACTTCGCCTTCGGATTGCCCGGCGGGTTGATCAGACTCTGGATGTGGCCGCTCGAACTCAGCACGAACCGCGTATCGCCGCCGAACAGCCGAGCCGTGTTGTAGACACCCTTCCAGGGCGTGATGTGATCGGTGATGCCGGCCACCACGTACTTGTCGCACGTCACCTCGGACAGGTCGATCGGCGTGCCGAGGATGCTCAGCGCGCGGGGCTTCGTGAACAGGTTGCCCGTGAAAATGTCGAGCAACTGGCCGTGCAGCCTGGCGGGCAAGCGCGTCGTGTCGTTGTTCCAGTACAGGATGTCGAACGCGGGCGGCGTCTTGCCCATCAGGTAGTTGTTGACCCAGTAGTTCCACACCAGATCGTTGGGTCTCATCCATGCGAACACGCGGCCCATCTCTTCACCGGCGAGCACGCCCCGTGACGTGCTGGCTTGCTTGGCCGCCGCGATTGCCTCGGGGGTCGCGAAAAGACCGAGTTGCGAATCCGCCGTATTGTCCAGTACGGCCACCATCAGCGTGGCAGCGTTGACGGATTTTTCGCCGCGGCTCGCCAGATGTCCAAGCAATGCCGAGATGGTCATCGCGCCGGAGCATGCGCCGTGCAGATTGACATCGTCACTGCCCGTGATGTCGCGTACCGCCGCGATCGCTTCGAGCAGTGCCGTGACATAGGTATCGAGATCCCAGTGAGATTGCGCCGCGGTGGGATTGCGCCAGCTCACCACGAAGACCTGGAACTCGCTCTTCACCAGATAGTCGACGATGCTCTTGCCCTCGGAAAGATCGAACACATAGAACTTGTTGATCTGAGGCGGCACAATCAGTTGCGGGCGACCGTAGACGTGCGTGGTCGTCGGTGCGTACTGGATCAGTTCCAGCACCTCATTGCGAAACACCACGGCACCGCGCGACGTGCCAAGATTCTTGCCCACCTCGAAGGCCGTCTTGTCGACCTGCGCCGGCATGCCCTGATTCTTTAGCAGGTCCGTCACGGCGTTCCTGATCCCGCCAAGCAGGCTCGCGCCACCGGAATCGACAATCTTCTTGATGGCCGCGGGGTTGCCGAGCAGCGTGTTGGTCGGCGACAGCGCGTCGGTGAACAGCGACAGCACGAACTGCGCACGTTCCTTGGACTTCGGGTCGAGCGCGGAGCGATCGACAAACCCGGCAAGCGCGTCGCGCCACGCGAAATAGCCTTGCAGTGTCATGCGGTACAGCGAATTGTCCTGCCAGGCCGCGTCGCCGAAGCGCTTGTCTCCTTGCGGCGGCGTGCATTGCCCATTGCCGCTCAGCACGGCGATCAACTCGCGGGCCAGCTTCGCTTCCTGCTCGACGACCAGAGCGGGTTGCCGCAAAGCCTGCGCGCCGATCTGTTGCGCGGTGGCGAGAACGTCACACGGACGCAGCCCGACAAACGGGTTGGGGCCCAACATGCCTTCCGTGGCAGACGCCGCGAGATCGTCCGACTGTTCGCTTCGCGACAGGTTTTCAGTACTTACCGCCATCTTGCTGCTCCTCAAACGTCTTATTCAGCCTGGTCAAACGCGTTCGGTTACGCGACTAGCATCGCCAGCGTCTCCGCGATCAGCGCCGGTTTATCCTCGCCGTCGATCTGCAACTCGTTCATCGTCTTGACGATGGCCTTGCCTGCGCCCTTTCTCTCCACCGCCAACAGCGTCACGCGGTTTCGCACACGCGCTCCGGCTTTCACAGGCGTCATGAAGCGCACCTTGTCCAGCCCGTAGTTGAGGCCAGCGGAAGCGTCCTTGGGAATGATGCCGATCTCGATTGCCAGCGCCGCCAGCAGCGAAAGCGTCAGATAGCCGTGTGCAATGGTCCCGCCGAATGGGCTCTGGTGTCTCGCGCGCTCGACATCCACGTGGATCCACTGCGTGTCGCCCGTGCATTGCGCGAAGGCGTCGATACGCGCCTGGTCGACGACGACCCAATTCGACACACCCAATTCACGGCCGACGAATTCCTCGATCGTGGTAATGCTGTATTCACTGATGCTCATCGTGTTTGCTCCTCGTAACCGGTCAGGCGAACTGCGCGCGCAACCACTTCTTGTTCATCTTGCCGACGCTCGTCTTCTCCAGCCCGTCGACGAACTTGACGATTTGCGGCACCGCGTACTTCGAGATCCGTCCCGACGCACTGAAGCTCAGCACATGACGCTTGATGTCGTCCTCGGTGGCCACGACGCCCTCACTGAGCACCACCAACGCCACCGGCCGTTCCCCCCATTTCTCATCGCTGATTCCGATGACGGCGACTTCGGCCACGCCTGGAAACAGCGAAATCAGACTTTCGATTTCGAGCGATGAGATCCATTCGCCTCCCGACTTGATCACGTCCTTGAGACGGTCCGTGATCTGGATGCTTCCTGTCGGGCCGATGTTCGCAATGTCCTGCGTGTGCAGGTAGCCGCCGCTCCAAAGGTGAGCGGTAGCCTCGGGATTGTTCAGGTAGCCCTGAGTCAGCCAGGGCGCGCGCACGACGACTTCTCCATACGCTTTGCCGTCGTGGATGGCCTCCTCCATGTTTTCATTAACGATGCGCAGATCGACAAGCGGTATCGGCAGGCCCGTCGTGCAGCGCAGGCGCAACTGCTCATCCTCGTCGAGCGACTCGGCGCCGGGCGGCAATTGCGCCAGACTCAGCACGGGACACGTTTCGGACATGCCGTAGCCGCCGAAGATGTCGATGCCGCGATCGAGCGCGGCACGCGCGAGCCCGTGCGTCAGCGCCCCGCCTCCAATGACGATCTTCCACTTGCTGAAGTCGGCGGACTTCGCTTCGGGACAACTGAGCATCATGTGCAAAATCGTGCTGACGCAATGCGAGAACGTCACGCGCTCGTCGCGCACGAGCTGCACCAGCCGATCCGGCAGATAGCGGCCCGGATAGACCTGCTTCACACCCAGCACGGTGGCGATGTAGGGCATGCCCCATGCGTGGACGTGGAACATGGGTGTGAGCGGCATATAGACATCGCCGCGGTGAAGGCGCTGTCCGGATTCGGGGCTCGACAACGCCGCCATGACGGTAATGGTGTGCAGGACCAGTTGACGATGCGAAAAATAGACGCCCTTGGGCAGGCCCGTTGTCCCCGTCGTGTAAAACGTCGTTGCGCGCGTATTCTCGTCAAAGTCCGGGAATTCGTAATGGTCCGAACTCGCGGCAAGCATGGCTTCATATTCGGCGGAGAACGGAATCGAGTGCTCAACGACCTCGCTGCCCTCCTCGTCGATCCAGACGAAGGTGCGCACCGTTTCGAGCTGGTCCTTGATCGCCTCGACGAGGGGCAGAAAATCGGTGTGAACGAACAGTATCTCCGCTACGGCGTGATTGATCGTGTAGGCGATCTCATCCGGTGACAGGCGCACATTGACCGTCTGCAGGACGGCACCCATCATTGGAACCGCGAAATAGCACTCAAGATAACGGTGACTGTCCCAGTCCATCACGGCGACGGTGCTGCCGTGCCGCGCGCCGAGGTGGCTCAACCCGTTAGCGAGCCGCGCGATGCGCTCGCGCAGTGTCGTATAGGTCATCCGCACCTGTCCGCGGTACACGATCTCCTGATTCGGCGCCTGAACGAATGGCGTGTGCAGCAGTTGCTTGATCAGCAATGGATAAGCGTAGGCCGTGGGCGCGGAGGCCTTGACATCGTCCCGCATCTGAATCTCCTTGAGTTCTGAACTGGATGGCGGGCAAACACGGCTTCATCGCTGCGTCGGCTTACAGTGTTGTCCCGATACGTCAATGATCGGGGCGAACGCGCTCTGGAAATATCCCCTGAACGGGGGAGCGGGAGGGGGGATGCGGGAGGGACCCGATTTTTATCTTTGCCGGCGGTCCATGACGCTTTCCGGGCCCTGAACAAGGCCCGAGCGTGGGTGCGCAGCGCTGGGGCGCGTTCATATCAGGAAAAATACACGCACGGGCGCTAATATGGACGACCGTGACTAGCCTTGAGAGCATGCTCCATGAACGCATCGGTTGTTTCCGCGCTGGCTGCACTGGTCGGCGCCGCCATCGGCGGCCTGACCTCGGTTCTTGCCTCCTGGCTGACCCAACGCACCCAGGTTCGTGCGGAGTGGCTCGCGCATGACCTCACCTGGCGGCAGGAGCTGTACAAGGCGTTCATCGAGGAAGCGACGAACTGCTACGTGCACGCGCTGCAACACACCGAGCCCGATCTCGCCGCACTCGGCGATCTCTACGCGAAAATCAGCCGCATGCGCGTCCAGTCGTCGCACGAAGTCGTGGCAGAGGCCGACATGATCGGACGCAAGATCGTGGACACCTACCTCGCGCAAGACAAGACTTTCATCCAGATTCGCGAGATGCTCGCGGATGGCTCGATCGATATTCTCGGCACGTTCGGCGACGTGTGCCGCGCGGAAATCAAATCGCTGCGTGCGCAGCAATTCTGAACGCTGTACCCGCGCCGTTCAACGCGGCTTCAGTTCGACGGGTGCGTCGGCGCGATAGCCGCCGCCGAGCGCCTTCGTCAACGCAATCTCCTGGCTGAGCACCTGACCGTTGAGCGTGAGCAGCGCCACCTGTTCGGCGATCACGGGCTGGCGTGCTTCGAGCGCCGCGAGCCGGTTCGTCAGTCCGCGTTGATAATGGGCTTCGACGCTGTCCCTCGCGAACGCAACCGATTCGATCCGTTGCTTCTGCAATGCGGTCTCCGCATCGAGGTCCTGCAAGCGGCTGCCGGTCTGCGCGACATCGCGTACCGCGTTGAGAACGGCCTGGTTGTACTGCTCGATCAGCAGGTTGCTGCCCTCGCGCGCGCCGCTCAGGTTCGCGTTGAGCCTGCCGCCGTCGAAGATCGGCAAGGTCAGACCCGGAATCAGATTGATCTGCTGGCTTGCATGCGTGAAGAGGTCCGCGAGATGCAGTGCGTTGAAGCCGAAGAACGCCTTGATGTCGAAGCTTGGGTAGAACGCCGCCTTTGCCGCGTCGATCCGGCTGAACGATGCCTCCACGTACCAACGCATCGCCTGCAGGTCGGGCCGCCGGGCAAGCAGTTCGTACGAGAGCGTCGCCGGCAGGGCCGCCTGCGAGCGCGGTAGCGCGATCGGTTCGATGGCGGGCAGGCCGTCGGGACCCGCGCCGACCAGCGCCCGTATCGACTCGCGGAGCTGCCTGATCTGCCCTTGCGCCGACACGATCTGCCGTTCGATGGCCAGTTGCTGCGCCCGTGCCTCTTCGAGCTGCGTGCGGGCTTCCAGACCGCGAGCCCCACGCGCTTCGTGTGCCTGCACCGCGAACACCGCTACCTCATGCGATTCGTTCAGCAGATCGATCAGCTGATAAGTGGTTTGAATGCCGTAGTAGAGCTGCGCGACATCCGTCGAGATTTCGAGTTCGACAGCGGACGCCTCGGCAAGCCGCGCATTGCTCACGCCGAGCGACGCGGCAATCTGCGCGCGCTGCTTGCCCCAGAGATCGACGTCCAGGCTTGCGCCGAGGCCGACGATGCCCTCGGTGTACCACGGCCCCGTCAGCCCCAATTCCGGTTGGTTCATCGCGAACGGGCCGAGAAAGCCGTTCGCGGAAACATGCTCGCGATCCAGCGACGCCAGCGCCGCCACCTGGAGATTCGACCCCGCTGCGACAAGCGCCACATCCGACTTGGCCTGCGCGACGCGCGTGCGCGCAATCACCATCGTCGGCGCGTTGGCGAGCGCCTGATCGATCAGCGCGTCTAGCTGCGCATCGCGATAGCGCGTCCACCAGTGCGCGGCGGGCCAGCCGTCGCGCGCGAGATGGATATCGTTCGCGAGGTTGATCTGCTCGGGCGCGATCTCCGAGTAGGGCGTGCCGTTATGATGGATCAGCGCACAACCCGGCAGTACGGACGACACCCACGCGACGCATAGAAAGCATCGACGCCATCGCCAGTCGCGTACGCCCGTTCGCACACTCATGTTCGTATGGCCGGTGATGCGATCGCCGCGACGGGTGTATCGACCCGCCAGTCCGGCAATCCCGCGATCTGCCGCGACAGTTCGTCCGCTGCGGCGATGAGCCCGCCGTCGACCGGTTCCACAGTTCGCGCAGTGATCCCGATACGTCGCGGCGTGCGGGCGTCGGGCGGGTTGGCCGCAAGTTCGTCCGCATACCGCTTGAGTTCGACGCAGGCCTGTTCCTGTGTCGCTAGCGCTGCATCGACCGCTTGCGGGCTCGACGACCCCGCAAGCGCCGTCAGCCTGCTGCGCAACGCATCGCCAGCGAGCATGACCTCGCGCCCCTGCGCGAGGACGGTTTGCGCGCGCAGGGTCAGCTGGGCCTGTTCCACTTCCTGCCAGTCGGGCTCGAGCGCGACGCGCGACAGCGTCGCTTCGCAATCGGCCAGCGCGGCCCACGCCTGCAACTGCCGCTGCGCGTAGGGCAATTCGTCCCGTGGGACGGCGCCCGCTTGTGGAGGACCCAACTGTGCAGCAATGGCGCGCAGCATCGTGGCAAGCTTCTGCCGCAGCACGTCGCCCTCGCCTTCGCGCCACAACGACATCTGCACGAAGGTCGCCACGCCGATGCCCAGCACAATGCCCACCATCCGGTCGCGGATTTCGGTCAGATTCGAGCTTGGGCCGAACTCTCCGAGCACCGCAAGCGAGAAAGTGAACATCACCTGAAGACCGGCGTAGCCGATCCTCTCCGAACCCGCCGATATCCACGCCCCGAGCGCGACGACAGGCACCGTCATCAGCAGCAGGCCGACGATGTCGTCTAGATGCGGAACGACGAACACGACCATGAACAGCGCCAGCACGCTGCCGACGGCGGCCCCGCCCACGCGCAACAACGCACGCTGCGTCGATGCGCCGAGGCTCGGCAGCGCGACGATCAGGCAGGTCAGCATGATCGTGTGGACGCCCTGCCAGTCAGCGGCGTTGTAGAACACGTAGCAAACCAGAACGGCAAGCAGCGTCTTGAGCGAAAAGCGCGCATACGCCGGATTGGTCCACGCGTCCGTCGCGACCATTGGCTCGCTTGCGGGCGGTTTGCCGGGTTCGGCACCGCCTGAGGCCAGGTCGGCGAATGCATGCAGCGCCCGTTGCAATTCGCCTGCAGCGGGAATCGTGTCGGCGGCAGCGCGCTCTTCAGGTGTCGCCGTGCTGGCGTAGCGATACGGCTCGCCGGACATCACCGATTCATCGAGCGCGCGGCAGTTCACGCGCAACTCGCGCAACATCGCCAGATGCGCTGACGTCGCTCCCGGCCGCGCGGGCGGCAGTTCACGCGCGGCGCGATAGAGGCGCGACACGGTCGCAATGCACGCCAGTTCCAGCGCCTGATGCTCGCGATAGAAGGCGTCGCGCATGGTGGCAAAGCGCAGCAGCTTTTGCAGCGTCAGCGCGCCTTGCTGGACGGCCGCCAGCGTGATCGGCTCGGTGTGCGTCGTGTCGTCGATCAGTTGCGTAAGACGCGTTTCCAGCGCCGTCAGTTGCCGATGGATTTCCGCCTTGAGCTGCAACTGCGGCTCAGCGGGCAGCAACAACGTATTGACCACGAGCGTCAACGCGATCGGATAGTTGACGGCAATCCACACCCACAACACCGCCCGGATCAGCAGGTCAGCCTGGTCGGTCTGGTCGACAAAGCTCTGCACGTAGATCACGACGATCGCGACGATGAAGAACACGACGCCGATCTTCAGCACCCGCATGAGGTACACGCTGCCGAAGAACAGCAGACTCGCGATCACGATGCGCAGCAACGGATAGTCGAAGGTGAATTTCAGCAGCAGGATCGACAGGCCGATGGCAAACGTCGATCCGACGATGAACAGTATGCCGACCAGGCGCGTCAACACGACGTTCGACTGCGTCACGAAAAACACCACCAGCAACGACAGCGCGAGCTCCGGCACTTCAAGCGTCATCGACGCGACGATCACGATGGCGCTCGTCAGGATGCAACGCAACATCACGTTGAGCCGCCCAGGATATGGCGCAAGCTCGCGCTTCAGGAAGTCGCCTGCATCGCGCAGCGTTTCGGGCAGGTAGTCGGCGGCGGTCATGGGCTCCTCACTGGCGCTCGCCATGGTTGCCGCGCCCGGGCTCCAGCACGGCCACCGCCGAGGTTCCGACGCGAAACAACTCCGGGTTCGGATTGTCGACCCGGATCTTCACTGGGAAGCGCTGCGATACATGAACCCAGTTAAGCGTGCGTTGAATGCGCGGCAATCCACCGGGCAATGCAAGGCCGGCTTCATCAGGCGCGACGCCATAACTGATCGAATCGACCGTGCCCTGGAAGCGCTGGCCGGTATCGCTCATCAGGTAGACCGTGGCGGGCGTGCCCGTGCGGATGCCCTTGAGTTCGGTCTCGCGAAAGTTCGCAACCACGTACCAGTGGCGTGTGTCGATCAGCGTGAAGACAGGTTTGAGCGCCGTTGCGAACTGGCCTGTCGATGTCTTCAAGGACGCAATGCGCCCGTCGAACGGCGCACGCACCGTCGCATATTCCAGGTTCAGTTCGGCAAGCGCGATCTCCGCCATGATGACGGCACGTTGCGCGACCAGCGCATCGACGCCGCTCACAGCCGCGGCCGCCTGTTGCGCCTGCAGTTGCGCGGCGCTGAGTTCGGCCTGCGTGGCGCGTTGCGCGGTGCGCGCGCGGTCGACGTCTTCCGCCGACACATAATCGTGTGACAGCAGCGGCTCCATGCGGTGCAGCGTATCGGACGCCTGGCTGGCCGCGGCTCGCGCGCGCTCGACGGCCGCGCGCACCGACTGCGCGTTGTACTGCTGCGCATTGACCGTGCGCTGGGTCAGCTCGATCTGACGGTCGAGCGCGACGAGGGACGCGTTGCCTCGCGTCAGTGCATCCTGATAGGGACGCGGATCGATGCGGAACAGCAGATCGCCCTGCTTCACCGCCTGATTGTCGCGCACGGCGAGTTCAACGATGCGTCCGTTGACCTCGGGCACGACGTCGATCGTATCCGCATAGACATAGGCATCGTCGGTACGCGGCGCGCGGTCCAACAGTCGGATGACGTAGACAAGCAGCAACAGCGTCACCACGACCAGGATGATGGCCGGCCACTTTTTCTTCGATGTTTTGCTGGCTACGCTCGCCATTCACCCACCCGATGGAGATTCAATGTTGGAAGAACATCAACCAGACAGCGAGGGCAAGGAAAGTGACCAGCGTGGGATACACCACGGCGGCAGGCCCTATCAGATGGCTGGCCTGCGACCGCCTGACAATCAGATGGATGACGACCGCGAGCACGACGCCCGCGACGATACAGAACAGCCAGTCGGGAAAGTACGCGCCAAGCACGCCAATCGACGGTGAGTTCACGCACCCCGACATCAGGGTTGCCGCAATCACGGCCATGCCGATTGCACGCTTCGAACACCTGCCTCTGGCAGGTGACATGTGTCGTTTCAAAGTCGTCCCTGTGGCTCGGATCAATGTCACACCTTGCAAATACGGCGACGTGCCTGCCTGGGGTTTCAGGCGTCGGGGGTAGCGAGGCAAACAGCTTCAGAAGCACCGTTCCTGCCTATACCAGTCAGCGGGATCAAGTGATTGTACGCATAGCAGTTTGTCACATTAATGCCAAAAGAGGCATTCCGCATCACATGAATATGCAATGTCGCCGCAAGAAACAAGGACGTAAAATTGCGTGCCAGGCTCGTGGTCGTTCCGTACACGGCTCGACGGATTGCCGGGCTGCGCAGCTGGGCAGAAGTCGTTTTCCGTATTCTCACTCGGGTCGCCTGTGACCTTGGCACTCACCAATGGCCGCATTCAGGCGCCACGCTATCGGCCATCCCTTGCAGCGTTTGAGCTCTGGATCGGAAGGCTGAAGCTGAACGTGACACCGCGGATCTCATTGCGCGCGGCCCAAATGCGACCAGCGTGTGCTTCGACGATCGTTCGGCAGATCGCCAGCCCGATGCCCATGCCTGTTTGTTTCGTGGTGAAAAATGGTTCAAATATCTTCTCGAAGTCGGCAAACCCGGTACCGCGATCCTCGACATCGATCACCACGCTTTGCCCGTCGCGACGCGAGCGGATCAATAGCAGCTTCGGCCGTTCCGTCGTTGCCGCCAATGCCTCGATGGCGTTGCGAACGAGATTGACGAGCACCTGCTGGATCTGCACCGCGTCGGCCCGGATTTTCGGCACGTCTTCGGCTAGCGTTGTTTCGAGCGAAACCGCGTTTCGCTGAATATCATCAGCCATCAGCGTGCATGCCTGAAGTATCAGTTTGTTGATATCGAGATCGATCATTTCAGGAGCCGTATGCTTGAAAAGTGCTCGAATGCGGCTTACCACGTCCGCCGCGGCATTGCCGTCGCGCACGACGTGCTCGGCGGAGAGTCTGGCTTGTTCAATGTTTGGCGGCTCCGCGGAGAGCCATCGCAGGCATGCGCGCCCATGCGCGACAACCGCCTGCAGCGGCTGATTGATCTCATGGGCGATTGAAGCGGACAATTCGGCGACCGCTGCGATCCGCGACGCCTGCGCAAGCTTCTCCTGGGCACCGCGCAACGCCTCCGCCAGTTTCGCGCCGTCGTCAATGTCGACTTCGAGGCCAAAGAACTGCATCACGCGCGCGTCGGCTGGCTCGTTGCGGCGTTGCTCGCGAGCGCGATCAATCTCGAACCTGGACAACAAGTGTCGCTCGCGCGACAACTGGTCGAGTAGCTTCAGAAGTTCGCGCCGGCCGCGTTCAGACCGACGTGCGCCTTCTTCGAGTGCGATGACGCAATCGGGCAACCGGAGCTGGCGATCGTCGTCGGCCAGATAAGTGCGGACAATGATCTGAGCAATGAGATCGAAATAGTCGAAAAGATATAGCGAGACGTCGAACAGCAGCTCTTTGGTGAGCCTTCCGTCCAGCTCACCCAGTGCGATGTAGGTGCTCCAGATTTCTCGCAGGCCGTAGCGCAACGCCTGCAGCAAGCTGCTTAGCGGTACACGCTGATGCTCGCCTCTTTGTCCGATTTCGCGGAAGACGGCCATATCCCGAGCCGACGGAGGTTCGCCCGACAAAAGCGTCTCGAACCACACTTTGGCTGACAGCGCGACCGAATCCTCGAGGTCCCGCATTGCAGAGGGAGAAAGCAGCTTGTATCCATCGAGCGACTTCAGTATCCCAAGTGCACGTTCGACCACAAGAGATAGATCGGCTGCGAGCGAAACGGTCTTTTCCCGCAGATCACTGCTAATTCTCGGTACGTTGGCTAACACGGCAATAGGTCTAAAAATATCGGGCGGACAGATTCGATGAACGAACGTGCTGGCGCTGTGACTGCGACTGCAGCTCCTGGTTGGACTCCGGCACATGCAGTGCAATGCGGGTCCATGCGGCTGTCGAGTCTCTGAGCGAGAGGGCGTATCCGGTGCCGGGGAATGTGGCGGTTCCGGAGAAGTCTCCGGTGGCCACGCCGCAGCGATGGGCCTGCGCACTGCCCGTCGTCCGGTCCGTGCTTCAATGCCCATCCGTTGTGTGCATGGTCTCCCGCGACGACGCGGCGCAACATCCCCCTTTCGGGGGAGACGCGCCTGCGGCGATGGGGGATGGGGGATGGGCAGCAGCCACACTCAAGCGGCAGTCCGCGGCATTCTCAATGTGTGTCTGAATAGTGCGTGCGATCGCTATCAGCCCGGCAGGTCGCCGCAGCATCGGGAATCGCCAGGTGCAAGGGAGCGCACGATCGTGAGCCTGATCGCTCAAGGACAGCCGAACGAGGAGATCACGCGAGACCTCGCGATCGGAGTTCCTCTTCCTGGTCAAATCCGGAAGCACTCCACATTCATGTAATGGCAGCCCGCAAACCGGTTACCTATCATCAAGCCAAGGCCGAGCGTTGGCTCGTTTGTCTAACGAAAATCGAGGAACCTCGCCATGCAAGCTCCCACTAAAGCAGACGGAACCTGGCAGTCGACGATGACGCTCCTCTCGAGCAAAGGCGAAACGCGGCTGCCCATCGGGTCCAGTCGCATCCGCCCGGTGTACGGTGAAGGCGGCTCTTCGACATGTGCCATCCGGATTCTGGAGCGCAATGGTCAGACCTCGGCGACTGTCGCGTGGAGCGATCCGACCTCCTGCTGCTACGGCGAACAGATCTGGCGGCGTTGCATCGCGAAGAAAGCCGGCGTTTGCGCCCTGAGTGGCCAGGCCATCGCAACAGGCGACGCCGTGTATCGGCCCAGGCGTCGTAATCCCGCACCACGAAACATCGAAGCGATGATTCTGGCCACAGTCATGCAGGACTTCCCTTTGGAGGAAGCTCTTTGACGGTTCAAATCCGGCTCTTCGTCAACGTCGCCGTATTTGCCACCATGGCCCGCGGAGCCAAGGCCGATCGAAGACACGCTCACCACCCGAACTTCGCTTCGACACCCACGTAATCCGCGTTGCGTGCCCCTAGTGCACGAATCGAATCGCCGACTTCGAAGTGCACCGCTTCGAGCGCGAGCGCAACGTGCGAGCTGACGAGCCAGTCGGCGCGAATCTGCGCATACATGCCTGTCCAGCGTGTTCCCTTCCCTGCCGTGCCGGGCACCACAGCCATCCCCTGACCGTAGATCGCGTCGGCCGTCGTCGCGCGCCACTGGAAACCGAGCGCCGTCAGTAGCGTGACCTTGGACGATACCTTGAACGTTATCGACGGCTTTACGTGAAGCAGGTTGCTATAGCCCGTGTACCCCGCCAGCGTGAAGTAGTAGCCGTTGGGAAATAGCGGATTGAACGTTTCGACGCGTCCGTCGCCGGGATGCCGGTCGCCCGATGCGCCATCCACCTGCACGCCGAGACGCGGCGAGCCCGCCACCGACGCGAATGTATAACCGCCCAGCAGCCCGAACGCCCACGCACCGATAGTGTCGTTGCCGACGTGCCCCGTCTGCACCATCGTTTCCGCGTCCCAGTCGAACGGGGCGACCTTGCCCGCATAATGCACATCGAACACATCGCGATGCTCGGTGCCTGTCGCGTCGAGAAAGTGCGCGTTATCGCGGTTGTAGAGCGACCAGTACGCGGACAGATCGCCCGGCCCCACGTTCGCGCGTTCCACGCGCACACCACTGAACGTGAGATGCCGGTTCGACACATCGTCGAAGACCGTGACGTCGCGGTACTGCACCGGTTGCGTCATATAGCCGATGAAACGCCACCTGTCGATTTCATAGTCGGCCCACAGCGCGTCGAACGCCTGGCGAACGTTCGGCCCGTCGCGCACGGAGACGAACCGCTGCAAGTCGAACGCCATCTCCTGGCGGCCGATCCGCGCCTTGAACGTGCCACCGCCTACGCCATAGACGAATGCGACGAACGCCTGCTCGATATCGAGCGGATTCTTGTCGACGGGCGAGACGGAGTCCTTGCCGAAGGGCCGCGCATCTATGAGCTGAAAGAACGCTTGCACATGCTGTCCGATGCGCGCATCGGCATGCACTTCGGCCCGTTGGATAACATAGCTGTCCGGCCCTGCACTGCCCAGCCCGAAGAGCGGCGTGTTGTTCAACTCGAAGCGCTCGCGCAGATTCGCGCCGAGCGAAAGATACGTCGACGGATCGCCGGCGAGCGGCATGTACTTGAGCGCATCGAACCGCTGGCGCGGCACGCATGGATTCGCGAGAGCCGACCAGTCTTCCTGCCAGCGATTGAACGACAGCGACGACGGCCGCTTCGCCGTGCATTGAGGCGCGACGGCGGTTGCCGCATTCGCTGTGCTATCAGCGGCGAATGCGTTCGTGCCCTCCGTCAATCCGCATACGGCGAACGCAGCGCTGGCAGCCGCCTTCGACATCGCGCGTCGCATCGATCGGCACACCGTCACTTCGTCAATTCGTGAATCTCGGCAAGATAGCCGCCGGGAAACTCGACCATAGCGGTGCGCCCTTCGACCATGCGATTCGCGGGCGCCAGCACTTTGACACCGACGCCCTGCGCTTTCGCGAGCGTCGCGTCGAGATCGGCGACCTGATAACCCGTCATCTCGCGGCCGAACGGGTAAGGCAGCTTGCCGTCGGTCACGAACACGAGCATATTGCCGAAGCCGGAAGTGATGCGCACGCGCCGGATCGTCTCCCCGGGCCGGCCGATTTCGCTGCCATCCGCATGGCGGTTGTCGGACACGACCTTGCCGCGCGAGAAGTGCACAAAGCGCTTGATGAAGTTGTCCGCGGATTGCGCGGACACGTAGACGCGATTGTCCGGCACCGTTGCGAGCGGACCGTACGACGGCGCCTTCGTATGCCAGTACAACTGCATGTTCAGCCCGCCTGGCCACTGAATGATCGCGTCCTTGCCGATCGGGTCATCGAATGTATCGACGATCACGTCCGCACCCGCTGCACGCGCCGCGCGAACGGCTTTGTCCATGTCGGTGACGAGATAGCCCGTGCGCTCGCTGCCGAACGGATAGGGTATCGGCGTCTGGAACGCGAACACCGACAACATGCCGACAGGCGTCTGCACGTATTGCGAAGCCGTCTTGCTCGGCGTCGGCGTGACCGTGAACACGGCGCGTGGCGAAGCCTTGCCTCCAAACGTCGCGACAAAGCTGTCGACGAACGCGTCGATGTCCTGGCTCGCGACATACACATGCGTCGTGTCGTATTGCGGACCGACGGACACGACGGGGATGCTCTTACCCGCGTTCTGATGGTCGGCCTCGGCGAGAGCCGGCGTACCCGCCAGAGCCGCGCCGAGCACAGTCAACGACACGACGGTGGCCCGCAACAATCGATACATCTCGACGGTACTCATGAAACACTCCTTGCTGGTGATGGACGCTGGCGCCTCCCGTGGCGCAATCAGATTTCAACTTGCGGCACGCCCGACTTTCGCGACAGCACCGCGAGCATGCATAGTGCGACGAGCGGCACGAGCAGCGCCCAGAACGACGCGAGCAGATAACCCGCCGCGCCTGCGCCTGCTCCTGTTGCAAAACCCGCGACGGCAGGCAGTGTGCGTAACAGACGAGCGCGCGCCGTGTCCCGCGTCTTCTGGTCGCCGGACGAAAACAGCAGATCGAACACGTCGATCACCGCCTGCGTGACATTGCCGGTCATCACGGTGTTCGCGACGACGGAGCGCGCGGTCAGACGTCCATGCGCGTTCTGAACGCCCATCGCCGCTGCGCCAAGCAGGCCGCAGACGATGGCTGTCGGCGCGTCGGCGTCGGTGATGGGCGCGGCCAATATGCCCGCCACCATGAAGCCCACCAGCAGCACCGTTTGCAGCAAGTACAGAGCGCACGCCCGTTCTCGGGCTGCACGGTCAAGCAGTTGGTTGTCGAGCACGCGCGCACACACGATTCCCGCGACGAACGCCGGAAACGCGAGCCACTTGATCAGCAGCCCATGCCCCGCGCCCGCGAGTTCCGAACCGATCATGATGAAGTTGCCCGTGACGTGCGCGGTGAAGAGGCCGAACAGCGCCACGAAACCGAGCGTATCGACATAGCCCGCGATCGCCGCCAACCACGTGTCCTCGCCTGGCACATGGTCGAACTGCGCCGCGGGCCGTGCATTCGCGCCTATTGATCTTTGCTGCATGACGAAGTCGGCTTGCCGCTCGCGACAGGCGGCACGCTCTGCGTTTGCGCATCGGGCGCACGTATTTGCGCGTGGACAAACGGAATCGCGTGCTCGCCGATGACGATGCCGAGCAGGCCCGCGAGCGCGATCAACGGCGGCGCGGGTGATTGCACGCGCACGAGGTAATACAGCAGGCCGACCACGAGGCCCGCGCCCAATGAAATCAGATATGGCATGGTTCACCCCTCATGCGCCGTTCCGGACGTGCCGTGTGCGAGTGCTCAGACCTGCCGTTGCCCGGACGCGCCCGGTCGCAATGCGATCCGGTAGCGCCCTGCGCCGCCAATCACAATCGTTCCGAACATGATCAGCAGCATCCATGCGAATTGCCCCTGGTCCAGCGTCCATTCGCGATGCACGAGACCCAGCGCGATCACGCTGACCAGCATGATCGGCAACGCGGCAAGCCGCGCCGCGATACCCGCGATCATCAGCAGCGGACACACGACCTCCGCGAAGATCGCAAAGCCCAGCGTCAGCGTTTTGCCGAAATGCAGTGGGTCTTCGATCGCATCGAGCTGGCTCGCGTAGTGGATCGCCTTAGGCAGTCCATGCACGAGCAGCACGAGCACGCTCGCTGTCACGCGCAGGAACAGCAGCGCGGCGTCGGGGGCGGAAAAACGGTTCATCGTTTGCGCTGGCCTAGAACGCGAAGCAGCTGCAACCGAGCGCGCCCCAGAACGTGTTCGCGTCGCTGGCGGGCACGTTGCTGCGCCATGCCCACGCATGCGCATGACGATGCACGCCGCACAGGTTTACGCATGCGTCGTTGCACGACTGTTGCAACGACGCTGCCGGACGATAACGCGCATAGCCGCCGTACTCCGTAACGGGCGACCACGTCGGGCTGACGGGCAGTGCGGGCGGCCCGAAGGTTTCGAACTCGTCGGCGGCATAGACGACGCGGCCGTTGACCACCGTCATCACCGACGTGAGATGCTTGATATCGCCTTCGCCGATCGTGAAGTAGTCGTCCGAGAGCACGGCGAAGTCGGCAAGCTGGCCAGGCACGAGCGCGCCCTTCTTCGTCTCGTCGTTTGAAAACCATGCGCTGCCGACTGTATAACGGCGCAATGCCTCCATCCTGTCCAGCCGGTCCCGCGCCGCGTACATCCGCGTGCCGCCTACCGTGCGTCCGGACACCAGCCAATACAGCGAGACGAACGGATTGAAGCTCGCCACGCGCGTCGCGTCCGTCCCCGCGCCGACGGGCAGACCGGCTGCCAGCATGTGTCGAATGGGCGGCGTGCGCGCAGCGGCTTCGGCGCCATAGCGCGCGATGAAATACTCGCCCTGATACGCCATCCGGTGCTGAACCGCGATACCGCCGCCAAGCGCCGCAATGCGTTCGATGTTGCGCTGCGAGATGGTTTCGCAATGATCGAAGAACCAGCGCAGGCCGTCGAACGGCGTGTCTACGTTAACGCGCTCGAACACGTTGAGAAAGCGCTCGATCGATTCGTCGTAAGTTGCGTGCAGCCGGAACGGCCAGCGGTTTTGCACGAGCAGCCGCACGACAGCTTCGAGTTCGCTTTCCATTGCGTCCGGCAGGTCGGGACGCGGCTCCAGAAAGTCCTCGAAGTCGGCGGCGGAGAACACGAGCATTTCGCCTGCGCCGTTCATCTTCAGAAAGTCGTCGCCGTCGCCGGGTTTCGTGACCTTGACCCACTTCGCGAAGTCTTCGATTTCCTTCTTCGCGTTCTGCGTGAACAGGTTGTAGGCGATGCGCACCGTCAGTTCGTTGCGCTTCGCGAGTTCCATGATGACCGCGTAGTCGTCGGGATAGGCCTGATAACCGCCGCCCGCATCGATCGCGCTCGTCACGCCAAGGCGATTCAGTTCGCGCATGAACTGGCGCGACGAGTTCACCTGATCGTCGAACGGCAGCTTCGGTCCTTTGGCAAGCGTCGCGTACAGCAGACCCGCGTTCGGACGCGCGATCAGCATGCCAGTCGGATTGCCTTGGCGGTCGCGCTGGATTTCGCCGCCCGGCGGATTCGGCGTGTCGCGGTCATAGCCGACGGCACGCAGCGCCGCTGCATTCAACAGCGCGCTGTCGTAGAGATGCAGGATGAAGACGGGCGTATCGGGCGCGATTGCGTTGATCTCCTGGAGCGTCGGCCCGCGCTTCTCCGCGAACTGGAATTCGTTCCACCCGCCGACCACGCGCACCCATTGCGGAGCCGGCGTGCGCGCCACCTGCGCGCGCAGCATCTGGAGCGCGTCGTGCAGCGAGGGCACGCCATCCCAGCGCAGTTCCAGATTGAAGTTCAGGCCCCCGCGAATAACGTGGAGATGCGAATCGTTGAGACCGGGAATGACCGTGCGCCCCTTCAGGTCGATGCGGCGCGTCGAATCGTTTGTCCACTGCATCATGTCGTGGTCGTTGCCGCTCGCGATGATCTCGCCTTGCGCGATGGCAAGCGCCGACACGAACGAACGTTTGTCGTCCTGAGTCGCGATCTTGCCGTTGTAAATCACCAACTCCGCAATGGGGGCGACCTGAATGGGTACGCTCATCGTTGCTCTCCGTGATGTTTGGACAACCGCGTCTCACGCCCGACGACAGCCGCGCCGCGCGTGACACATAGCAGGAAATGCATCGACTCAGCGCCGATCAGCCCGCCTCGCGCGCGTGCCCGCCGAGAATCTGCTTTGCGTACCGCACGCCGATGCCATACGCGGTGTGCGCCTTGAAGATCTCCATGACGCCGTCGTACGTTTCGCCGCGTGCCCAGTCGCGTTGCAGTTCGCACATGAACTGCACCGACGTCACCGGCACTGCGCCCGCCTGAACGACGCGCTGCACGGCACGCTCATGCGCTTCCTCGGTGATGTCCCCGCAGGCGTCGGTCGGCACGTAGATTTCGAAGCCTTCGGCCAGCATCTGCACGGTCGGGAATGCGACGCACACTTCCGTCCACAGGCCCGCGATCACGATCTTCCTGCGGCCCGTCGCCTTGATTGCGTCGCGAAAATTTTTGTCTTCCCACGAGTTCATCGAGGTGCGATCAATCGGCTTCGTCTCCGGAAACACCGACTGCACTTCCGGTAGCAACTGGCCGCTAAAAGAATCGGCGGCTACCGTCGTCAGAACGGTCGGCACCTTGAATAGCTTCGCGCTCTTCGCAAGGATCTGAACGTTGTGCAAGATAGTCGTGCGCTCGTGCGACTGCGTGCCGAAGAACATCTGCGGCTGATGGTCGATAAGGGCGAGCGCGCACGTGTCGGGTGTCAACAATTCATAGGCCATGAGTAGCTCCATTTCGCGAGAATGCGAGGGACCCGCGCGTTTGCATGAGGGCACCCGCGGCAGCGTCCGGTTAGTGGAAGAATCCAAGCGACGTTGCTTCGGCAACGCGAATGCGAACGGCTTCCCCGCTCCGCCTAGGCGCAAGATTCACGCTGCCGCATGGGCAGTACGATCTGGGGTAAATCGTCCACGGCGACAACATATAACGTTATGCTCAGCCAGGATATTGCATGTTTATGTAATCTGAGCCACGTCCATGTGCCTCGTCTCGCCTCGCTGCTCAACAAGCGTCGAGCGCCAATAGCCTCGTCAGGCTAATTCCAGATTCATGTAATAGCCGTCCTTCGCATCGCCCACTACCATCAAAAAACATGACATAGCGAAACGTTCGACTCAGTCACTGCGGCTTGGTGAATCCGGACTGTAGTAATTTTTCTTATCCAGGGAGATGTGAAATGGCAACCATAGCTGCCGACTACATGGTGGGTGCACTAGTCAATGCGGGAGTCAAGCGTGTGTATGGCGTGGTGGGGGATTCGCTCAATGGATTCACGGACTCTCTGCGCCGGGATGGTTCGATTGAATGGGTTCACATGCGGCATGAGGAAAGCGCGGCGTTCGCGGCGGGTGCCGAAGCTCATCTGACCGGGCAACTCGCGGTCTGCTGTGGGAGTTGCGGTCCGGGGAATCTGCATCTTATCAATGGCCTGTTCGACTGCCATCGGAGCGGCGTTCCAGTTCTCGCTATCGCCGCACATGTCCCAAGTACGGAAATCGGCATCGACTATTTTCAGGCTACCCACCCCGAAGTGCTGTTCAAGGAATGTAGTCATTACGTCGAACTCGTCCACAGTCCCGACCAGCTTCCGCAAATTCTGGGCCGCGCCATCCGGACGGCGGTAGCGCGAAAAGGCGTCGCCGTGGTCGTCGTACCAGGAAATGTGGCACTCGGGCCTCTCACCAAACCCGTGCCGCAGTGGAGCGCGCCTTCCGCTCCGGTGATGCACCCATCGAACGATGAAGTCGCGGAACTTGCACGCCTGTTGAACCGGTCGTCGCGAGTAACGTTGCTGTGCGGCGCAGGTTGCAAGGACTCCCACTCGGAAGTCGTAGAACTTGCCCGTAAACTGCAGGCGCCAATAGTGCACACGCTGCGAGGCAAGGAGTACATCGAATACGATAACCCGTTCGATGTGGGAATGACGGGTCTTGTTGGGTTCGCATCCGGTTACTCCGCGATGAAGAGTTGCGACATGCTCCTGATGTTGGGCACCGACTTCCCTTATCGACAGTTCTACCCGGAGAATGTGACCGTCGCGCAAGTCGATACCCGGGCGGAAGCACTCGGCAATCGATGCCCGCTAGAGCTCGGCGTATTGGGAACGGTCAAGGATACGCTCAATGAACTGCTTCCAATCATTCAGGAGAAAACGGACAGCGACTTCCTGAATCGCGCGATCGACGACTATCGCAAGGCTCGCCAGAGTCTGAATGCGCTGGCGGAGCCGGAAGCGGGCAGCAACACCATCCATCCGCAGTACGTGACCAGGCTCATCAGCGAACTGGCGGACGAGGATGCCATCTTCTCCTGCGACGTCGGCACCCCCATCGCGTGGACGGCCAGATACCTCAAGATGAACGGCAAACGGCGATTGGTTGGTTCGTTCAATCACGGCTCGATGGCCAACTCACTGTTGCACTCGATCGGCGCGCAGGCCGCGTTCAGGGATCGACAGGTGATTTCGATGTCGGGTGACGGCGGCTTCGCCATGATGATGGGTGAATTCCTCACGCTGATTCAGACAGGGTTGCCGGTCAAGGTCGTCGTGCTCAACAACGGAACGCTGGGCTTCGTGGAAATGGAGATGAAGGCCAGTGGGTTCCTTGATACGGGATGTGACCTGAAAAATCCGAACTTCGCCGCGATGGCCAATGCGATCGGAATTAAAGGCGTGCGCGTCGAGCACCCCGCAGAGCTGGAACAAGCGCTAAGCGAAGCATTCGCCCATCCGGGTCCGGCTCTCGTCGACGTGGTGAGCGCACGCCAGGAGCTCGTGATGCCTCCTGCGACTTCCGGTGACCAGGCTTATCACTTTGGACTGTTTATGCTTCGTGCCGTCATGGACGGTCGAGGCCAGCAGCTCATCGACCTTGCAAAGGTCAATCTGTTCCGGTAATGCGGTCCACCTGACTTGTTTCTCCGCCGCGCGTTGGCCCGTACCCGGTTGATCGGCAATTCAAGGGAAATCGAACCATGTCCAGCAAGGCCGCAAGCACTGCGAGTATTTCTTCAGACCGCGAGCACGTACACATCGGCTTCGTCATCGCGTGGCTTTTCTGTGCCGCGTTCTATTTCATGCAGTACATGCTGCGTTCCGCGCCGGGCGTGATGGTCCCCGAGTTGAGTACGGCGTTCGCCCGCGATGCGCTGGGCGTGGGCACGCTCGTCGGCCTGTACTACTACACCTATGCGCTGTTCTCGATTGTTTGTGGTGCGTTGCTCGACCGGCTCGGCGGCAAGGCCGTCATTCCGGCCGGCATCGTTCTGGTTGCCGTCGGCGCGGGACTGTTCGGGCTGGGCAGCGTCGAGGCCGCGCAAATCGGTCGCCTGCTGCAAGGCGCGGGCTCGGCATGCGGGTTCATCGGCGCGGTGTATCTGGCCACCCATGGCTTTCCCCCGCGCTCCCTTGCGACTGCCGTAGGTTTCACTCAATGCTTCGGCATGCTGGGCGGCTCCGCGGGTCAGTTCGCCGTTGCGCCTCTCATTCACGGCCTGATCACGTGGCAACAGTTCTGGTGGCTATCCGGCCTCGTGATCTTGTTGATCGCCGTGCTGGTGCTGATCGCGACACCGGCGGCGCACGACGACAGCCCAGCCGGCCAGGGTTCGTGGATGAAGATGTTCGCGCCGTACAAGCAAGTGCTGTCCAATCCGCAGTCGTATCTTTGCGGTTTCTGCGCCGGTCTGCTGTTCTTGCCGACTACGGTTGGCGACATGATCTGGGGCATTCCCTTCCTGCGCAACGGTCTCGACGTCAGCTATGCGGAGGCCGTCAATCGCGCGAGCATGGTGCCGCTCGGCTGGGTGATCGGTTGCCCGCTGTTGGGCTACCTGTCCGACCGTCTGGGCCGTCGCAAGCCGGTGTTGATCGCAGGCGCACTGCTGATGCTGGCGTCGGCCGCAGGCATTTTCTATCTGCCGGCCGGTGTGGCGCCGCCTTACGTGCTGGGCCTGCTGCTCGGCATCGGCTCCGGTGCAGCTATGCTGCCCTACACAGTGATCAAGGAAGTCAATCCGGACAACGTGAAGGGCAGCGCCAGCGGCGCGATCAATTTCCTGGTGTTCACCTTCAGCGCGTTGCTCACGCCCGCGTACGGCAAGCTGCTCGGCCACCTTGCGAACGGCGGTGTAATGAACCTGCCGGTGTTCCGCGCAGCCGGTTCCTGGCTGCTCGGTGGCATCGTGCTCGCAATGGTGCTTGCGATGTTCATGCGCGAGACCGGACCACGCGGGCGCGCGAACACATGAGGCTGTACATTCAGGCAAGCGGGTTCGCAAGAGACGTCAAAACGCGTCGGTCATCGTTAATGACGGCAACGGTTCGAACCGGAGGAATGAGCGTACCTTTCCTCCGGGTCATCGAGACTCGTAAAGGCTTAATGTTGGCGTCAAGCTTCGAACGTGATCGTCGACGAGGTGTCGAGTTGCAGTTTGCTTGCCTGCCTGACGAGAGTGGCAAATGAATCCGCCCGCATTTTCCTCATTATATGGCCGCGATGTATCTGGACCGTATATTCAGTGATGCCAAGGATTGCCGCCACCTGCTTATTGAGCCGGCCGCTTGCGAGCAATGGCATAAGCTCCTGCTCACGAGGCGTCAGCGATTGATAGAGCGCCTGGAGGGTCGCCGCAGCTTCCGCTTCCTTGTGAAGAACGTGCGCCCTGGCAAGAGCCGCATCGACCGTGCGCATCAACGCGTCTTCGTCGACGGGCTTTGTGAGGAAGTCTACAGCCCCACCCTTCATTGCCAGAATAGCGGACGGCACATCTGCTCTTCCAGTAATGAAAATGACGGGGATCCGGGAGTCCATACTGACCAGCTTCTGGACTTCCAGGCCGTTCATGCCTGGCATGCTCATATCCAGGATCAGACACGCAACGACATTTCGACGCCGGGTGTCCAGAAACTCTCCACCTGAATCGAAGGTCTGGACGTCTCTCCCATTTGCGCGCAGCAGCGCCGACAGAGCCTCTCGTACCCGACTGTCGTCGTCAACCAAATACACCAGTTCGTTTGCGGATTCCATCGAACCCCTCCGTGGTTAGGTAAAAACCGCTCCTAACGGTCGGTAAGCCGGTCTCTGATAGACCCGCTGAATGTGGCTCTCATGTGGGCGCGCCGACGAGAAATTATAGCCATCCGAAACGTCTTCCGGAACCCACGAATAGCGTGTTGAGCATTACATGATTATGTAGTGTCACCACCGCCTATGAAGTTGTAGGGTAATTGTTTCGCCTCATTGGCCTGACCGCAAATTGCTGGCGCGCGCGCGCAGAGACGTCACTTCCAGCGGCTGTGGGCAGCCATTCGCTTTGGTATGACATATCCACTTGGCCCATCTATTCGATTCGTACGCTCCGCGGCGCGCGCTAGCAGACCTCTTAAGTACTACAGGAAATAACCGGCGACACTCCCCGACCAGATTTGCGAGCAAGGAACCCTTGCGCTCGAAAAATCCCGCCATCGGCGATGGAATTCAGAGTCCTACAACTATGCGCCGACGAACTCCGAGGTTGACATGCTTACCGTGTTGATACCACGCCCGTCTCGGAACGTTGCTCTCAGCGTCGCCATATCAGGTGCGTCAGGCGTGGCGGGGATCCTTGAACCAATTACGGGCTGCCCTAGCCTCCTCCTGGTTGCCCTGTCCGCGCATTTTTTCGGCCGGAGCCTCGGGCGTCTGGCCGCCGGATTCGGCTCGCTTGGGATAATCGCCGTGGCGATCGCTTCCAATCAACCTCCTTTTGCCTCCAGTTCTATCGCCCGTTTCGCTGTCGCAATTGCCGCGGCCTGGCTTTGCGCGGAGGTCGTCTCCCGGCGCTCCCAGGTGCCAGACTCAATAGACGGATTGAAAAATGAGCCTTTTGACGAACAACTCCGCCAACGATACCAGACACTGCAAGGTGTCAGCAGTCTCGTTCCCGGCCATATGTGGATCGCGCTGCCCAATGGATCCATTGAATACCTGAGTCCCAGCCTTTGCGAATACACAGGCATAAAAGCGGCGGTTTCCTGCGACTTTTTCCGAGCCGCAATCCACCCGGAAGACCTGCAGGCAAACGACCGATATTGGAACACACTCAGGGCAGGAAATGATCCGGGAGAGCTTGAGTTTCGGCTCAGATGTATCGACGGCGAGTATCGGTGGTTTCTCTGCCGTGTCAAAGCAATAAGAAACGACAACGGAAGGCTACTACGATGGGTCGGCGTGAACTGGGACATACACGACCGGAAGATTTCGGAATCGCTTCGTCGAACCGAAGAGGAAATCTATCGGCGCATTGTGGATAGCGTGCCGGCATGTGTATGTGTCGGTGGGCCCGCCGGCGAGATTCTCTACGTGAATAGAGTTGGTGTTGCCGCGCTGGGAAGACCAATGGAGGAAATAGTCGGTGACCGATGGATGGACTACATTCACCCCGATGACGTGCAGGCTGCACGGCGGCAATGGAGCGCGCACATTGCCGCGCGTGAACCGGTCGATATGGCAGTGAGGATGTTGCAGCACGACGGCGTATACCGCTGGCAGCGTCTTCTCGCGGAGCCGTCACGCTGCGCAAACGGGGACGTCATCAACTGGTACCTCATCGGAATGGAAATCGAAGAGACCATCAAGGCTCAACAGGCATTGACAGCAAGTGAGAGAGAAGCCAGAGAACTCCTCGACCGACTACCGGGCCGCTTCGCTACCCGGACAGAGCAAGATTTCGACTTCATCAATCAGCAGATTCTTGAGGAAGCGGGGACAACCCTTGAGGGCATGCAGGGTCTCGGCTTTTTGCGATTCATTCACCCCGATGACCGCGACAGGGTAAAGGAGGGCTATCTTCGCTCTGTTCAAGATAAGAGCGCCTACGATACAACCTACCGATGGGCAGACCATGACGGTGATTATCGGTGGCGTCACTCGCGCTCGGTTCCTTACTTTAACGATGACGGGACTGTCTACAAGTGGTATGCCGTGAACATGGACATTGATGACCTGTACAAGTCGAAAGAGGTCATCCGTGAACGGGAAGTTCAACTGAACTGGCTGGCGGAGAACGTTCCCAGCCTCCTCTGGCGCACGGATTCCCATGGCCGCCTGGAACATGTGAACAAGCGCGCTGTAGTCTACACTGGACTTCGGCTAGATGAATTGATATCGCACGGCTGGCGTCACCTGGTGCATCCCGAGGACCTTGCGTCAACCATGGAAGCCTGGCAAGTTTCTCTCGAAAGCGGGAGACCTTACGACTGGGAATATCGGTTCCGCGCGGCCGACAATACGTATCGCTGGTTTCAGTCCAAAGGCATCCCCATGCGGGATGCCAACGGTGATATCGTGAATTGGTATGGCCTTTTGACAGATATCCACGAGCGGAAGTTGGCGCAAGAAGCCCTTCGCACAGAAGAGCTTAATTTGCGAAGGCTCGTAGACGCATTGCCCGCGATGATCTGGAGGGCCACACCGCAAGGAGACGTCGACAGATGGAATCGGCAAATGCTGACGTTCATGGGAAAGAGCGGCGAAGAATTCGACGGGGAAATGTTGCTTAGACTCATTCCGGAAGCTGACCGTCTTCGTGTCCGCTCGCACTGGAGGCGCGCTGTCGAGGAAGGTGCGTCGTACCAGGACACGTATCCGGTTACTGGCGCCGATGGAAAACTGCACTGGTATCTCGCTCGCGGCGAACCGTTTCGAGACGAAAGCGGACAGGTTCTGCACTGGTACGGCGTATGTACGGACATCAACGATCTCAAACAAACGGAAGCGGCGCTCGAACGGCGGGAGCACCAGTTAAGAGAGCTTATCGAGACCATCCCCGCCATGCTCTGGTGCAATGATCCACGAGGGGGACTCACCTACATCAATCGGAAAACCGCCGAATTTGTCGGCCTGAGTATTTCGCAGGTCACGGACCTCGGCTTTAAGAAGACCATCCACTCTGACGACCTGGACAGCCTGCTTCAAGCGTGGAGACACTCGGTCGAGACTGGCGAACCCTACAGCCACGTTGCGAGGCTTCGCCGAAAGGACGGGGTTTACCGGTGGCACCAGCACACGGCTGAAGCAATGAGAGACTGCGATGGCAACATTGTCCAATGGTACGGCCTCAGTCTTGATATCGACGAGCCGAAGCGGGCAGAAGACCGGCTCAGGCAGGCCCATGCTGAACTCGCCCGGGCAACCCAGATTGCCACGGTCGCGGAACTCTCGGCGTCCATCGCACACGAACTCAATCAACCTCTCACGTCCGTTATTGCTAATGCGCAGGCATGCAAGCGGTGGCTCGCAGCGTATCCGCCAAACTTGACGGAAGCCAGAGCCTCCGTGGAAAGCGTAGTTCGAGATGCCCGTTCCGCTGACGAGACCATGCAGAGCATCCGCGCGCTGTTCAAGCGGCAGACATGCCAGAAGCTGCAACGGAATGTGAAAGACATGGTCCTCGAGGCCGTACGACTCCTACGGGAAGACGAAACCAGGTATGCCGCCGACATCGAGTTCGACTTGCCTGCTAGCCTGCCGCCGGTGTACGTCGACCAGATACAGATTCAGCAGGTTCTTCTTAACCTCATCACGAATGGGATAGAGGCCACGGAGAACTCGGGACGCACACCCAGGATTCTAATTACCGCATGCTCCCTTGATGACAGGTCCGTCCTGCTCGAGGTCATCGATAATGGGTCGGGCATTGTCGGTGGCGACAGCATATTCGACTCATTCGTCACGACCAAGAGCAAAGGAATGGGCATCGGGCTGGCGGTGTCTCGCTCGATTATCGAAGCTCATGAGGGTCGTCTCACTGCCGCCAATAACGAGGGCTTCGGAGCAACTTTCAGCGTCGTCCTGCCTGTCTTGCCTGCGCAAATTTCCTTGAATATGGGCGCCAAATAGTGCACCCGGGGCGATGTTGCGCCGCTCCTCCTGGCGTGGACCGACCAAACAATATCTTCAAACAATTCTATCCAACAGGTCCAACAATGCGTCCCCGTCGATGGGCTTTCTGAAGAACCCTAATGCGCCTCTCTGCAGATAGTAGCTTTCAGTATGTTCGCCCGGCTTTCCTGTGATAATGATGACGGGCGTTGCCGAATCAGAATGAACCGCACTCTCGAGCACTTGCATGCCGTCGATTGGCCGCATTCCCAGATCAGTAATAACGCATACCAGCCCCGCGTAGCCGTCGGAAAAAAAATCCAGCGCAGATTCGTAGACCCGTGCTCCATACCCGCCAGAGGCAAGCAGGTTTGCAAGCGACGTCAAAACGCGTCGGTCATCGTCAATCACGGCAACGGTTCGAAGCGGAGGCGCGAGCATTTCTTTCCTCCGGGTCATGGAGTCTCACAAAGCTTTAACGTTGGCGTGGAGCTTCGAACGTGATCGTCGACGAGGTGTCGAGTTGCAGTTTGCTTGCCTGCCTGACGAGAGTGGTAAATGAATCCGCCCGCATTTTCCTCATTATATGGCTGCAATGTATCTGCGCCTTATATTGAGTGATATCAAGGATTGCCGCCACCTGCTTATTGAGCCGGCCGCTTGCGAGCAATGGCATAAGCTCCTGCTCACGAGGCGTCAGCGATTGATAGAGCGCCTGGAGGGTCGCCGCAGCTTCCGCTTCCTTGTGAAGAACGTGCGCCCTGGCAAGAGCCGCATCGACCGTGCGCATCAACGCGTCTTCGTCGACGGGCTTTGTGAGGAAGCCTACAGCCCCACCCTTCATTGCCAGAATAGCGGACGGCACATCTGCTCTTCCAGTAATGAAAATGACGGGGATCCGGGAGTCCATACTGACCAGCTTCTGGACTTCCAGGCCGTTCATGCCTGGCATGCTCATATCCAGGATCAGACACGCAACGACATTTCGACGCCGGGTGTCCAGAAACTCTCCACCTGAATCGAAGGTCTGGACGTCTCTCCCATTTGCGCGCAGCAGCGTCGACAGAGCCTCTCGTACCCGACTGTCGTCGTCGACCACATACACCAGTTCGTTTTCGGATTCCATGGAACCCCTTTGTGGTTAGGTAAAAACCGCTCCTAACGTCGGTGCCGTCGGTCTCCCACAGACCCGCTGAATGTGCCTCTCATGTGGGCGTACCGACAACAAATTATAGCCATCCGAAACGTCTTCCGGAACCACGGATAGCATGTTGAGCATTACATGATTATGTAATGTCGCCACCCCAGATGAAGTTGTAGGCGACTAAGAAGCTGTTGCGAACAATTGACTAAACAATCGCCTGAGACGAGTCCAGCAAATCAAAGAGCGAGTGAGCGCTCGACTGGCCAACGCGTTTTGCCAAGGCCACTGCCATGAGTCGAGCCGATCTTTGCGAGCACCCGCGTAATGCACTGATTGTTGCTGCGACGCCAGGCGAAGAACCCGCCTTCGGCTCGACTACGCGAAGTAGCTGATCCCCGAGACGATCATTAGCAGGTTCACCGCACGAGCGAAATGATTGTCTGACAGCCGCTTGTAGAGCGCCATGCCAACAGCGGTTCCGAGAAGCGCAGCGGGTATGCAGAACAAGTCCGCCGGCTCAAACCCGACCTTGCCGGAGGAATGTCGCAACAGACTGATCGTTGCGAGGGCGGCGACCTGCATGATCAAAATGAACGGCTGGAACATGGCGCGCTGGCGCTCCTTGCTCCATCCCTTGAAGCCGCACCAGATGGTGACGAATGCACCGGGAAACCCGGCGGCACCACCGGTAATTCCCCCAAGAACTCCGGCGAGGATATCGAAAGCCATCTTCTGACGACGAATAACCAGAGGCTTACGGACAAGCATGTAACAGCCGTAAACGACAAGAAGCACCCCAAGCGCATGGGTGTAAACATGACGATCCAGCTTCAACAATACGGTTATGCCAACCGGCAGGCCGAATGCGCCGCCAACCAGGAAAGGAGCAAGTTCTCGCCAGCGGATCACCCGTCTTAGTGAGCAGACCATCGCTGTCTGGTTGGCAATGCTGCAGACGATCATGATCTGGACGATCTGCACGGGGTCGTTGGCCAGATGGAACAGGATCGACCCGCAGACGGCGGAGAAGGCGAATCCCGCGATGCTGGAAACTGCGGACGCGAGAAAAATGGCGCCAATGACAACTGGCTTGAGTCCGCCCTGACCGGAGAAGCCGAGGCAGATCGCGGTGGCAACAAGGAGTATCGACCACTGAACCTTACTCCGCCAGGCACGCCAGTCGAGTGTCGTGCTCGACGAAAGCGCCGATCCAGCGGCGCTTTCCGGTTCAAGCTGCGGTTCGACCTTCATCGCTCTGGCCCCCACTTCGGCACACGTTCGGAAGGACGTGGCCTTTCCAGCCCTGTTGGTGCTGAAAACTCCGGGCATCGCGGATGTGGTACGCGAAGCCTGCCCGCCGGGGACGAAATGTCTGCTCAAAGATAGAGCACGAGACTTTCAGCTTGATTCCTGAAGCGTGCGGTACCGCACACTTCAAGCGGATGTATGCATCCGCTAAATTTCGACACTGATCCTTGCTGACCGACTTGCCGGAGTTCGGCTGGCCGTTTGCTGATTTGGAACGGACGTCGGTATCCCTGAGTAACGGAACCGCTAAGCGCCGACTCCTGGCCGGATCCAGTCGGATGTGCACCCGGTCGCCGCGATCGGCCACGATCGATGCAGATTGAGCGTCTCGACCACAGCCGCTATTCCTTTTGCGTGAGTCTTCCTTTGCGCACATCCGTTGCCGTGTCAGCAAAGAGATCGACCACTACCCCGCGCAGCCAGCGATTGCCTTCGTCCTGCTGAACTCGTGCGTGCCAGAGCAGATGGATCGGCGCGGCGGGCAGCGTCATGGGCAATGCGCGCAGGCTGAGCGAGAAAGGGGTTGCCAGTTGCAGGGCAAGTCGCTCCGGCACCGTGGCGATCAGATTGGTGCGTTGCAGGATGTAGCCCACGCTCATGAAGTGCGGCACCGTCAATCTCACTTGACGCCGTACGCCGCGCCGTTTCAGCCATTCGTCCACCTGACCGTGGCCAGTGCCGGCCGACACGACGACCAGATGCTCGGCCTCGCGCCAGGCGGCGAGCGTGAGCGGTGCGTCCTCGAGCGGATGGCCGCACCTGAACAGACAGACATAGCGCTGATCAAACAGGCGGCGCTGATAGAAACCACCCTTGAGCTGCGGCAGTAAGCCGATGGCCAGATCGACTCGGCCGTCGGCCATCTCGTTGCTCAGATTGACGCTTGTATCGCGGACCGTATTGAGTGCGACGCCAGGCGCTACGCGCGATAGTCGTTCGATCAGCGCGGGCAGGAAGACGACTTCGCCGATATCGGTCATGCCGATCGTCATGGTGCGCATGGCGCGCAGCGGATCAAAGCCGGTCACGGGATTGAGCGCAGCGTGCAGGGTGGCGAGCGCCTGCGAGACCGGTTCCGCCAGACGCAGCGCGAACGGCGTGGGAACCACTCCGCCCGGCCCGCGCACGAACAGCGGATCGCCAAGCCGGCGGCGCAGTTTGGCGAGCGCATTGCTGACGCCAGGCTGGCTCATGTTCATCTGCTCGGCGACGGTCGCCACGCGGCGCTCCTGCATCAGCCGCTGGAAGAGCAGCAACAGATTAAGGTCGACGTCGCTCAGTTCCATGACTTTGGCATAACCCTGGTTCATTCAATCCAGTGATGAAGAAGATTCATTTCATCTTATTGAGGAATGAACGTCTAGTGCTGAAAATACTGACACGGCACACGCATTCGACGCGTCGCCGGCCCGTACCGTAGCAAGCCAAACCTATAAATCTGAATATCGGAGACACAGTCATGAAGCAGATGGATCTGAAGATTGCGATCGTCGGCGCCGGCGTCGGCGGCCTTACGCTTGCGCTCGCCCTGCGCGAGCACGGAATCGATGCGCAGCTCTACGAGCAGACCGAAGAGCTGCGCGAGGTGGGAGCAGCCGTGGCGCTTTCGGCTAACGCGACGCGCTTCTACGAGCGCATGGGACTACGTTCGGCCTTCGAACAGGTGTGCGCGGAGGTACCGGGCCTCATCTATCGCGACGGACGCAGCGGCGACGTCATTGGCCATCATCGCGGCCAACCTGGCTCTCGCGAGCAGTTCGGCGGCTCGTACTGGGGCGTTCATCGTGCCGATCTGCAGGCGGTGCTGTCCAACGCTGTCGGCCTCGAGCGCATCAAGCTCAGCCATCGGCTGGTCGATCTCGCGCAGCAACCCGATCGCGTGAGTTTGGCGTTCGATAACGGTCAGCGCGTCGACGCCGATCTTGTGATCGGCGCCGACGGGGCGCGCTCGATCACGCGGCGCTGGATGCTTGGCTATGACGACGCCTTGTATTCGGGTTGCTCGGGCTTTCGCGGCGTGGTGCCCGCCGAGCGCATGGACCTGTTGCCCGATCCCGAGACCATCCAATTCTGGGTCGGGCCCAGTGGCCATCTGCTGCACTATCCGATCGGCGACAAAGGCGACCAGAATTTCCTCCTGGTTGAGCGTCATCCGTCGCCGTGGCCGTCGCGCGAGTGGGTCATGCCCGCCAGCGAGGGCGAACAGCTGCGTCTGTTCAAGGACTGGCATCCGGCAGTCGTGCAGATGATCACGGCTGTGCCGATCAGTCAGCGCTGGGGCCTGTTCCACCGTCCCCCGCTCGGCCGCTGGAACAAAGGCCGCGTGACGCTGATCGGCGATGCCGCGCATGCGCTTGTGCCACATCACGGCCAGGGCGCCAACCAGTCGATCGAGGATGCCGTGGTGCTGGCCGCGCAGTTGGCCAAGGCGGGCCCAGGCAATTGGCGCGAGGCGCAGGAAGCCTACGAGCGCCTGCGGCGGGGCCGCACGCGCAAGGTGCAGTACGCGTCGATAACCACTGCGGACGTGCTGCATCTGCCCGACGGGCCGGCCGCGCAGGCGCGCAACGCCCGCCTCGGCGCGCGCGACCGCGTGCTTCATCATCTGGAGTGGATCCACGATTTCGACGCCCTCGCGGAAGAGCCGAGCGAACGACAGGGTGGCACCTGGCTTTGAGCCAGCCGTGCTTGAGCCATTTCTCCACGTATCAAAGCCTCTGCGTGGCGCACTCGCTGGTGTCCGGCAACGTCACAACTGCCGGCCGCGGAAGGTTGTGCACAGGTGATCGCGCTCGGTCGAGGACTACGTGAAATCTATCAGCGCCTAAACGCCGCCTTTATCACATGGCCCGCAATACCTGGATTTCCTGCAATAGCGACTTTCAGGAAGTAGGGAGACTTATCACGTGTATTGCCGATTTGCGTTTGTCAGCCAGTCAGCGCTAAGGTAATTGCCACAAGAGAAAGCCTATCCACGCGTTTCCTTTGAGAAATATGGGATGCTGCATCGGCACAAGATGACCTTTCCTCTTTTCGGCACGACTCAGAAAACTTGAGAGCCTCGGTAAAGTTTTGTTCGCGCGGTCCAATACGCATTGATCACCACAAGAACCCGGTTCGAGAAGCAGGCCGAAGTTGATGCCGATTTTCCGCGAGACGCAAATGCCACAGACGGTGCAAGTGCGTGTAGATTAGGATCTTGTAGTTTGCGACCCGCCACTGTGTCTTCGAATCGGTCGCATCCGAGTCAGTCCTGAAGTTGCACAGGAGCCGGCATGAACACGAAGCACACCAAGAAAGGTCATCTCGAAGCCGCGGCGTCACACCACGAGCAGGCTGCGCGGCATCACCGCGAGGCGTCACGGCATTTCGAGGACGGTCGAGACTTTGCCCACGCCGCACACCAGGCAATGATGGCCCATGGCCATACGTTGCACGCGATCGATGAGGCACACGACGCTGGCGCGCACAGCGCCAATACGCCGTCGACAACGCTTCCATCGACTGGCTCAGGCGTAACCGCCGCGGACGTCGCAAAACATCATACGGCGGCCGTGGAACTTCACACGCAGGCGGCTCAGCATATGCGCCACGCCGTCAAGCTCTTCGATCAGGATCGTAGCGCGGTCTCTCACGACGCACAGCTGGCGCTCTCCCTTGCACTGCGCGCTTTGTCTCATGGCAACGAAGCAGCCAGACTATTTGTCAAGCTCGCTGCCAGTGGTGCTTCGTGAGTTAAGGTCGGTTGAATTCAAGCTAGTCACGTCGTGTCTGGTGGGTTAGTCGGAGTGATGCGGTATCCGTTTACACCGCCTATTGAGCGCACCGAAAGCTGAATCGCTTTCTACACGGCATGCGCACCGTAGAGCACCAGGTTGTCGCGCGGATCTACGGTCGTGGGCCGGCCGTAAAGATCCGCACATTGATACGTAGCGCGCAATCCAGCGTGCCACTCGAGACTAGGCCTTTCGCTCCAGCAAGTCTGTTGCCATAGACTTCGCATGCGCTACGGCCTCTTGCGCGTCGAAGAATACACCGAGCTGTTCCCAGTGCTCTTCGACCGCGTAAGTTCCTTTCATACCGAGTGCCCTTTGAACGCGCAATTGCGCTGCGTACCTGCCGTCCTCCAATGGTCGAGCGGTTGCTATTATTTTGTGCGGAAGGTCGGATCTTTCCGGCTGAACCAACTCGACTGGACCGCCAGGTCCGGCGATATCTTTCAACTCGTTCCTGGCTTTGCAGTCCGGGCAGTAGAAGCACCACCCCCCGTCCTCATGATTGGGTCTGACCTGTCCGCGAGCCAGCACGGCACGGCATTCAACGTTTTCGCAGATGAACGGCATAGCAGTTTCCGGAGTTGTTTGAAAGAAATCCTAGCATGTCCGCCGGCGGCCAACCATCGGCATTGTTGCCGTGCCTGAGACTAAGGAAAACCCTCAAACGCGAGTCGGCGCCGTCGCGTTATGCGGCCGCAGAGTCGCCAGAAAACGTTCGTCTTTGCGTTGTTCGATTGAGAAGTATCGCACGGTCATTTCCACCTTATGCTCGATCGTAGAAGTCACGTGAGATACCTTCGGCGGCCACGCGTGCTCCTCTCGTCGCGCTGACGCGGCCGGCATCGTCGTCCTGAATACGCAGTGTTTAACGGAAGAGCCGCGAAGCCAGTTCGGCGACGTGTTTGCCTTGATACCGGGCAATATCGAGTTCGTTAGGCGAGGGTTGCCGGCTGCCGTCCGTGCCCGCAAGTGTGGTTGCGCCATAAGGCGTACCGCCCGTAATTTCGTTCATATTGACGAGCCCGCTGCACGCGTACGGCACGCCGACGATCACCATGCCCTGGTGCAGGAGCGTGGAATGAAACGAGGTGATCGTGGTTTCCTGGCCGCCATGTTGCGTGCCCGTCGACGCAAATACGCTGCCGATCTTGCCGACGAGAGCGCCTTTCATCCATAGACCACCGGTCTGGTCGAGAAAGGTGCGCATCTGACCTGCCATGTTGCCGAATCGCGTAGGCGTTCCGAAGATGATCGCGTCGTACTCCGCGAGTTCGTCCGGTGTGGCGACTTCCGCTGGCTGGTTCAGCTTGACCCCGTATGCTTTTGCCTGCTCGTCGGGGATCGTTTCAGGCACCCGCTTGAGCGTCACCTCGATGCCGGGCACGGCGCGAGCGCCCTCGGCCACCGCGTTAGCCATCGTCTCGATATGTCCGTACATCGAGTAGTACAAAACCAATACCTTCGCCATCTCTTCCTCCTGTTGCATTGCCATTGAGCGATCATCAGCGAGAAATAGCGTCGAGATCACCTCATCGGTAACATTGACGGTTCGTGATTCCGCAGGCCGGGTCCAGAAACATGCAATCAGACGCACGTGCCCAAGAGACAGAATAGGAGGCCCATGCGGATGCGGATATTGGACCTTGGTCTCATTCAGCGCCGCGGGGCGCGTCACTTTCCGTGGATAGCTGTTGAAGCGTTCACTTATCGAAGGAATCGTTGCGTTTCATCCGCCGTTCGCCCGAACTGCCCATAAGCTGTCCGCTGAACGGGCCTATACCAGACGTTCAATTGTTAATGGGCCAGCCACTACAATTGTCGGCAAGCCTTTTGACCCGGCGCCAGCGCGAAGGGCTGCTATTTGAGGGGAGCGGCTGGATGAATGGCCGCCTGTGGACGAACGTGAATTGCCGTAGTTGGCCCGATCTCTGTCCGACGCAGTCGGCTCAGTTCGACTCTTTTGATCCACCCAGTTGCTGTCCCTCATCGTCCGTTCCTGGGTCGACCCGAGACGATGGCACCGACATATGCGTACGAGACCGGGTCTCTGCCGCACTCCTGGATTATGGGCGCTGGCCGTCAATCTCAACCTCCGCTTCGCATTCGATGGGCAAATTGAGAGGGAGCGCGACGCCGACTGCTGATCGGGCATGCATTCCAATGTCCGGCCCGAACAGTTCGAGGATCAGATCCGAGAAGCCATTTGCGATCCGTGGCATATGGTCGAAACCGGGCGCTACGTTGACCATTGCAAAGACGCGTACCCAGGCAGTGATGCGATCCAGGTCCCCCAGCGCCTTCTGAAGACTTGCCAACTGTGCAAGCGCCACAAGACGTGCTGCTGCGTAGCCTTCATCTGGCGAAACGTCCGCGCCGACTTTACCTACTGGTTGCGCAATCGTCCCGTCGAGGTTGAGCGGCACGTGCCCTGAGACAAAAACTCGTGTGCCGCTCACGCGCACCCATGCGAATGGCAGTGACATGCTTACGTTTGCAGGCATCTGTAGCGCCGACGGTAACGTCAAACCCATTTCCGCCAGCTTTGCCTCGATTCTTGCCATGGCCATCTCCCGGAATCCTCGGGTGAACGTTAGATGCTGACAGTCTGTTTTTCAAGGCCTAACGCGCGATCGCGAAAACCAGGTATGGACGCTGTGCCAACGTTACCTATGCTCAGTGACGTTGGCACAGCGGTGCTTGCAGGATTTTCGACGGGAGGAATGGGTGAACAGTTCCATCCTCCTGGACGGTGAGACACGCTTACGCGTGAATTGCCTCGACGACATCTTTGACGTCATCATCGACTACGCGCAGCGATTCACGCCAGGCATCCCCAGGCACGTAGTTCTATTAGTCGCGCCGATTGCCCTTCGAAAACCCGAACCCGGCTTACATCGCGGGCGAAAAGCGGCTCGTCGCCTATCACGTCACTCGACCACAAGAGTCGATTTCAAGGCGACTGCATTCGCCAGGTTATAGACGTTGGGAGAAGTGGCCATAACCGCGTCATGGATTTCGGCGAATTGTTGCCTGGTCCCGCTGCCCTTGATACGAACGGTGTATCGCAGGTTCTCGTAGCCATTTGCCACGCGCGGGTCGATCCCAAGGACCCTCAGGTCGATGTCACCCTCGGTCTCAACTTCGAGAGATTGCAGCGTAATCCCGCGAACGGCGCATTGCGCCACGTAACCCACCGTGATGCAAGCGTTCAGCGCCGCGATCAGATGCTCCTGGGGGTTGGCAAACTGATTCGAACCACCAAGTTCACAAGGCTCATCGATATCGATCGTGAACCGGCGCGACACCTCCTGTCCTCCGATCGAGAACCCCTCGACCTCCGCGCGAGTCCGGGTCTGGCCTTGCCAGCTCGTAGCAACGCGCCAACTGGTGGCGGCTTTCGATGTGTCGCGCCTCACGCCCTCAATCAGCGCGAACAGGTCGTCGACGTTGAGGCCGTTGACGATGTTAGGTTCGTTGGTCTGTGCATTGGCATTCATGTTTCATCTCCTTTACCTACGTGGGGTGCTCAGTTTCGGTCAAGCTCATTGCAGCGTGGCGAGCGCAGCGCGGATGCGCATGCTTTGGTCTTCGGAGATGAGCCTGTGAAGCACCTCTCCGAAATGGGGATGACGTACACCCGAATGGATGTATTGCCACCGGTAAGCCTCCAGGAAATTCGCTTCGACCGACTGGGCTTCCACCTCGTCGACTGTGCGGCCGCAGTTCGCGACGAAATAGCGCGCGTCGGCTGCGGCCTGCGCCTGCAGAATGCCGTCGATCGCGGCGACCAGTTCGATGAACTCGTCGACAGCCTTGTCGCGCTCTCCGGCTGTCACCGTGGCGTCGTGACGCTCCCATTCCAGTTCGTCGAGGATGGCGTGCTGGCTCTCCTCTTTCCAGTGGTAGAGGAATACGTTCTTGAACAGTTGGGATAGCTGATCGTCCGGATTGATGCTCTGACGATAGTGGAGCTGTGTGAAGAGTTCTATATGCAGCGTCAGTGCCAGTACGGCCCAGGTGCTCTTTCCGAGGATCACAGCGGCAATGGCATCAGGGTCGACGTCGAAGCGATAGCCAGCGGGCAGCGTTTCACCGATCATTTTGTCGATGCGGCGAAACAGCGCCTGATGCTTGAGCTCCTCGTCGCTGAATCGGACCAGCGCCTCAAGCGCCACCTGGTCGCCGAGCCAGTAGTCGCGGCTGACTTCAAGCACCTTTGCGTTGATGAAGCGTTCGACCAGTCCGAACACGTTGGCGTAGGTGCGTCCCTGAATCTGACTGACAAACCGCTTCTCGCTCCCAGAGAGAGTGAAGAAATTCGGCGCCAGCGAGAGCCCGTCGGGCAGATACTTCTGGGACGTGTCGAAAGTGCGCCCTCCAATCACGTCACGGTCGATATCCCAACTGACCATCTTTGAAGCACGAATGCACCGGGCGTAACGATCGCGGTCGGAAAGTCGCGGTACTGCGTTCATAGCCTTTCTCCCAATATGGACCGCCGCGCGGTCGAGCTGTGAGTGTTCATCTACCGGTCAGAACCAGATGGCTGATCTGGCATTCCGGTGCGCTCAATGTACGATTGGGAGACGCGAGGTTCTATGATCGGGCCGCCGGACGATATGACCGAAACGCCGAGTTAGCTTTGACGTGTGTGAATGAGCGCTGCGTCGCGCATCCCAGGAGGCACGCTAGCGATTTGATTTGGCCAATTGGCGCAATGAGCCACCGATCGGTTCAGGTGCCTGCTAATGTTATCCAGGCACCGTTGGGCTTGAGAGCCGATGTCACTGAACCAGTGATGACGTGATGCCACTGGCGCTGCGCGAAGCCAGTTCAGATGCGGGAGCGCCGTCCATCTTTCCTTCGCTCCTGCGCCAGCTTGCCGGCGGCATTCCAAATTCCCGTCTGAAGGCTCGACTGAACGCCGCCTCCGACTCGTAACCGATCTGCTCCGCTACGGCCGCCAGTGATTTACTGCCGATCAGCAGTTCGTGCGCCGCGATCTGCATGCGCCAACGTGCCAGATACTGCATTGGCGGTTGACCAAGAATATCGGTGAAGCGTTGCGCCAACGCGGAACGCGATAATCCCACCTTGCGCGCAAGCTCATCGACGGTCCAGGGGTGGACCGATTGAGCATGGAGCAACGAAAGCGCACGCCCCACATAGCGGTCGCGCACGCCGGCCAGCCATCCTGTCTGGTCCGCAGGTAACGCTTCAATACAGCTACGCACCGCCTCGACGAACAGGAGTTCGGACAGTCTGGCGAGCACGATGGTACCGCCCGCACGCGAATCCGCCGCCTCGGCCGCAGCAAACTTGAGCGAGGACTCAAGCCATGCCGCACGCGGATCGTGACGCATATCGATTTTGAAGAGTCGCGGCAGCGATGAGAGCAGCGGGTTGCTCAGCGTATCGTCGCAGGCGAGAAAGCCACATACGATGCGAGTCGCCGCTCCTCCGCCTCCGTAGGACAGCGTCATCACCTCACCAGGTGATTCCGCCATCGGACCGGCTAATAGCAACTCCGTCGGCGCGGGCGGAAGATCCATGGCGCTGCCCATCACATGCGCTTCACCTTGCGGCACCACCAGCAGTTCGCCGGCATTAAGTTGAATAGCCGAACGGGGGTCGTCTGCCAATTTCGCCCAACAACTCCCTTCTATGATCAGATGATATGAGACTACGCGCTCTGAACGCGGCAAATAGGCTCCACAGAGCGCAGCATCTGTGCGGCTTATCAAGCACCACGGTGCCGTGAAGGTCCCGTTCAGAAACACCGCGCCGCTCAAGCGCACGGCGCGCAGTACGTCAGAAACTGCATCCATGACTAGCTCGCGTGAAATGCGACTTCCCGGACAAGGAACCGCGATGGCGGTCATTCGTCACATGGCCGAGCGGTACATGTTATACCCGCTGCCGCAGTTGATGACAAATACCTTACCGATGATTTTCATCCCGCTTCATGATGGGCGAGCCGACCCACGGATAGGCGTTTGCGAACGTGTCTTGCCCGATTGGTTCCGCCGTCGGGCGGACCTGAGTTCGCTCATTCTTCTGTCGATTCCGATCTCCGCGGCGATCGCGATTCGGATTCACCGTCTGTCGACGCGGTGACGTCTTGCTTCGTCACTACCGTCCCTTTGGGTTTGCCTCGATACATTTGAGTACGTACGCGCCGCTGCGCGATACGGCTGCGTGCAAACACGTCGTGCGGTTCTGCAGGAGTGCCGGGCAATCTTTCTGGACGCCCGGCAATGGCCAGGCGATCCATCGGCAAGACTTGGAGGATCGGGCAAAAAACGTCGACGCGCGGGTAGGACGACAACCGGTTGCAAGAGGCAAAGTTGGGCACAGGACGGGACGTGACGGATCAACGTCAGCCGTTCTTCGCGGCGAAATCTTTCATGGTTTTCGGAAGCGCGCTGCGCCACCTGATTTGCACAGATCGGTTCGCGTCTAGTGACCTACCGATTCGGGCAAACGACATAGCGCGAGATGTCTATGAAACGCCTGATAAGCCATGCGATGTATCACCCGCTCATCGCGCTGTCCATGTTCTATTTGACGGACCTGATGTACAACGTCGACTACAACGTCTCCGGCGCTCTGCTCGTTCTGGCAGCGAAATCCATGTCCCGTATCTTGAGCCTGTTCAACAAGGGCTAGTGTCGTACGTCGGCACCCCAAGCCAGGCGGGTTACGCGGACGCAAGATGAAAGCAAGCGTACAGACAAGCGAGAGCAGTCATCCCAATGGTTAGCTACGGCAGTACGGCTTCAGGTCGATGGCTGGCGTAAAAAACAGCAATTAGCCCCAATTAAGCAAAGAGCGAGATATGCGGTTCACTCTTTCGACTGCAAGGTTTGCGGATAGTCGCGAGCAACGGAAACGCAGGTGGGCGGCTGTTAATCGTCACCCACCGCCGGCAAGGCGGCAGAGCGCCGCCTCCTTTTGCTGCGCCGCTGTCCCACTGGTTCGGGACCTTTTACCAGCGCTGGTGGACCTGCGGCGCTATATGGCGCTCATAGACTTCACGCACGCGTTGCATTGCCTCATCGGACAGCGGCGCGAGGCTCGCAGCCGAGACGTTTGACGCCGCCTGGGCCGCGTTTTTACTGCCCGGGATGATGACGGAGACGGCATCCTCCATGAGAATCCACCGAAGAGCCAGTTGTGCCATGGAGGCGTCCACCGGTACAAGGCCGCGCAGTTCGTCGACCGCTTTCAACGCGATGTCATAAGGCACCCCGGAGAATGTTTCGCCGACGTCGAACGCCTCGCCATGGCGATTGAAAGCACGATGGTCGTCTGACGGGAAAACCGAATCCGCGGACATCTTGCCCGTCAGCATGCCGCTCGCCAAGGGCACTCGCGCAATGACCGCAACGTTTTTCTTTTGCGCCTGCCTGAAGAACAGGTCGGCAGGGCGTTGACGGAACATGTTGTAGATAATCTGCACCGAAACCACATTGGGATACTCGATCGCCTTCAGCGCTTCCTCGACCTTCTCGACCGACACACCGTAGAAGCGGATCTTGCCGGCAGCGACAAAATCGTCCATCGCGTCGAACACCTCGGGATGGTAATAAACCTCCGTCGGCGGGCAATGCAATTGCACCAGGTCGAGCGTATCGACGCCCAGGTTCGAAAGGCTCCGGTCGATGAAACCTGCGAGTTCACGCCTGTTCGTATAGCCACTGACCACATGCGGATCGAGTCGTCGCCCGAGCTTGGTGGCCACCATCGGACGCTCGCCGCCTCGTTGCCGCAAGACGTCCCGGATGATCCGTTCCGACCGACCGTCGCCGTAGACGTCGGCCGTGTCAATGAACGTAACACCGCTATCGAGCGCGGCGTTTAGCGCGGCCTTGGCGTCGTCTTCGGCGACACCACCCCACGAACCGCCGATCGCCCATGCCCCAAAACCGATTTCCGACACATTCCAGCCGGTACGACCAAATCTTCTCTTCGAGAGTGTCATTTGAGTGCTCGTCCTGTATTTTGCGAAGTTACGTCGTTAGCGCTTCAATGAGCCGCACTGCATCAGCGCCGGCGGCCTTTGTTCATAGTGTAACAAGCAGGCGCAGGCTGTAGACGTGGTGTGCTTGCCCGAATCCATGCCGCTCTGACAGCTATCGCTTTTGTGTGTCGAAGACGTCGAGGAAGACTGGGGCCGCCGAGCGCTTATTGGGACTCGTCAAATGAACGGAAGTGGCCTCGTGGCGAACTTTCGTCGTCGACCTTGCGCAGTCGTTGAAGTCATTCAAGTCACATGTCTTCTTTCGGCACATCGTCGGTCACGCCGTCGCGGCGATGTAGCGCGGCGAGCGCCTTGATTCGCTGGGCGACGTCACTGTCGAGCGGCGTATAGACGATCAAGCCCAGGTCCGGTCGACCATCAACGGAAAATGCCGAGTACTCCAGTTCAACCGGACCCAACTCCGGATGCTGAAGTCGCTTGATGCTGTCGCCGTCGCCGTGACCAAGTACCTCGTTGTCCTGCCACAGTGCGTCGAACTCCGCGCTGAAACCGCGCAATTCGGCGACAAGTTCGCCGGCCTCGGACACAATGCCCGCGCGAGCCACATCCGCTCTGAATGCGCCCACCACGAACCGGGCGACGCTTTCCCAGTCGTGCTGCTTTGCACGAACAGCAGGATTGCGGAACAGGAACTGGAGAATATTGCGCTGACCGGCGGGCAGCGTCCCATAGTCGGTCAACACAACGGCAGCGGCACGGTTCCAGGCAACGACGTCCCAGGTGGCGGTCTTGATGATCGCCGGGCTGGCGTCGAACGAGTCGAGCAGCCGCTGCAGACGGGGATTGACGCCGTCGACCGGCTCATAGCGGACTTCGGGCGGCCGCCCGAGCCCCAGCATGAAAAGGTGCTCGCGCTCTGCATTGGTCAGCATCAGGGCGCTGGCAATCCGGTCCAGCACTTCCGCCGAAGGCGCGCCGCCACGCCCCTGTTCAAGCCAGGTGTACCAGGTCGGGCTGATATTGGCGCGCTGGGCAACCTCTTCGCGGCGCAGCCCGGGCGTTCGCCTGCGCCCGGCAAATCCGAAGCTTGCAGGGTCAAGGCGCGTCCGGCGGCTTCTCAGAAAATCTCCAAGCGATCGGGCCGTATTGACTGACATCGTGAACCTGTTAGTCGCTTTACTATGATGAGATCACTACTTTAACGGGATAACAAATGATCGGATAGTGAACGCTTGACGACCAAGGAGGCTTCACCATGCGTATTTTTCTTACAGGTGCGACAGGCTTCATCGGTTCGGCACTCGTTCCCGAACTCATTAAGGCCGGTCATCAGGTGATCGGTTTGACGCGCTCGGACGCGGGAGCGCGGGCACTCATCGACGCGGGCGCCGAGCCGCATCGAGGCACGCTGGAGGATCCGGAGAGCTTGCGCAGCGGTGCCGCGAAAGCAGACGGCGTTATCCACACGGCGTTCGACCACGATTTCTCCAGATTCGTCGAGAATTGCGAGAAGGACAGGCGCGCGATCGCCGCACTCGGCTCCGCACTCGTTGGCTCCGATCGGCCCCTGATCATCACCTCGGGGACCGGCATGGGCAGCGGTCAGCATGGCGGCCCAGCGACTGAAGACGTCTTCAATACCGGTCATCCCAATCCGCGCATCGCGTCCGAACTCGCGGGGAATGCACTACTGGACGACGGTATCAACGTGTCCGTGGTGCGACTGCCGCAGGTTCACAATCCGTTCAGGCAGGGTCTCATTACGCCACTCATCGACATCGCTCGTGAAAAAGGCGTGGTTGGCTATGTAGGCGACGGGCGCAACCGTTGGCCGGCTGGCCACCTCTCCGATGTCGCGCGTCTCTACCGGCTCGCCGTGGAAGCGCGCGAGCAGGGTGCACGCTATCACGCTGTCGGCGAGGAAGGAGTCAGCAGTCGTGAAATCGCCGAGGCGCTTGGTCGGGGCCTCAATTTGCCAGCCGTTTCGATTGCCCCGGAGGACGCTGCAGCCCATTTCGGATGGATGGCGATGTTCGTCGGCCTGGATATGCCTGCTTCCAGCGCCTTGACGCAGGCGCGATTGGGCTGGCACCCGACAGGACCGACTCTGATCGCGGACCTCAACGAAGCGCGGTACAGCAAATAATCGTCGTTCTTCAGGCTACATTGCACGACGTTTTCCGCCTTCGTGCTCGCCGCCAGAATCCGGGTTAATGAGCGTAGCCGCTCAGCGCTTTCGACGATCTCGGCTTCAGAAAAATGTCGGCCGTTCGGACGTTCGATTTGTTATGCGCACCAGCGTCCGGAATGGGCCGTCCCCTGTCAGATACGTGCCCCGGCATCGAGGTTGACGACGCGCTCGAGATCTCTGAACAGACTGGGATCTAGCATAGCCGGTGCCTGCCGCACGAAACGATGCTACGTCCAGCAAAGCTCGTGCGGCCGCTTTCTTGCGCGGCCCTATTCGTGTGAAATCGGGCCGAAGCGGCTGATCGAAGCATAACTACCAAAGCCGGCTTGCAGCCAGGTAACAGACGTTCTACCCGTCAATCGGATGCGCGGACGAACCTGGAGCAGCGCTGCCTCTCGAACTGCCGCGTGCTGGACCGCAGATTTAAGTTCGGCTCGCCACAGTCGACGTCAACATCGTTCTGGATTCGCACGAAATCCCGGCAACTGACCTATTTCGACGCGCTAACTCGTACTCGTCAAAGCGACGATAAAGTCAAGAAACACCCTTGTCTTGGCCGGCACGTGGTGCCGCGATGGATGGTATGCATAGAGCGGGAAGCGCTCATCCGGCCAGTCTGGGAACAGGTTGACGAGCCGTCCCTCCCGGATCAGGTGCTCGGCTCCGAGCAGAAGCATCTGCGCGACGCCGGAGCCGGCCAGACACGCGTTGAGGAGTGCGCTCGGATCATTCACCGTAAGCCGTCCATTCGTTTCGACAACAAGCTTTTTGCGCTTGCGATGAAACTCCCACGGATACGGCTTTCCGGTATCCGGGTTCCGGAATTCGAGACACCTGTGCGGACCGCGACCCAACGCTTGAGGCTCCGCCGGCCGCCCCAGGCGAGCGAGGTACAAAGGCGATGCGACAGTGACAACCGCGGTGTCAAGGAGCTTTCGCGCAATCAGACTGGATGAGCGAGGTTCGCCAAATCGCAACGCCAGATCGAAGCCATCCATGATGAGGTCACCGAGCTGGTCTCTCGCAATGAACTCGAGTTCAAGTTCAGGATGCGCATCCATGAATTCGTCGAGCTTCGGGCTCAGAACCGTTCGCAAAAAAGCGGGATCAAGATTGATTCGCAGCTTCCCGCGCACTGTCGCGGCGCCCCCTGCCGCGGCTGCGGCCGCTTCCTCCATGCCCCTTAGGTGTGGCATGACCTGCTCGTAGAAACGCCGGCCCTCTTCAGTAAGGGAAACGGCGCGGGTCGTCCGATTGAAGAGCCGTATTTTCAGCCGCTTTTCGAGTCGGGCGATTGCCCGGCTAACCCCAGGTGGCGACATACCCATCACTTCGGAGGCGGCTGCGAACGTCCCCGCATCGACGACGGCAGCAAATACGCTGATACCACTAGAGAGATTCTCGCTGGACGATCTCATAGGCGCTGCATTCCGGTCATTTGATGGTCGGAAGACGTTCAGTTGAACGCCGACATAGTAAGCAGGACGACTCCGACTCCCGGCCGCGAAGTCCATGCCGCCGGTGCCGGACACTCGATTCGGAACCGTGACAGGACCGTTCCTGGCTGGCCCTGCACAGTGCATCAAAAGCCGCACTATGACTCATTAGTAACTATCCGTCATCTCACAAGTGTCATTCGTGTCATTTAGTTTCTCGTCGAGTTTACCCACAATGCATCCCAACAGTACGTTTTAAGTCAGCGAACCAAAGGAGCATTGCCATGAATACCCGTCAACTCGCACTTACCATCGCGGCCGCTATCGCCTTCCCTGTCGCTGGATACGCTCAGGAATCCAGCTCCACTGTCACTCGCGCGGAGGTGCGCGCAGAGCTCGTACAACTGGAAGGCGTGGGCTACCGACCCGGCCAGGCCAATGACCCACATTACCCCGCCGATATTCAGGCAGCCGAAGCAGCTGTGGCCTCGCAGAAGGCCGCCGGGTCGAACGTCAGCAGCAGCGTGGGCGGTGCGCGCAGCGGTTCGTCCGCTTCGGGCAACCGCGTCGCCGCGAAAGCGCCGTTCGACTCGCTTTATGCACATCGCTGATTGACGCGTCACACCAATCATTGTTCATTCCAATTTCCACGGAGTAGAGATGACCGTTCAACTCACCCGCCGCGACCTGTTGAAGCGGGCATCCGGCCTTGCGGCCGTCGCCGCAGTGGGCGGATTGACTAGCATCGAAACAGAGGCCGCCGAGGTACATCAGGAGCGTAATCGCGCGCTCGTCCGCAACGCTGCCTTTGCCACGATTGACCTTTCCCTGCGGCGGGCCATCGACAACGGCGACGTAGCCGGTGTGGTGGCGATGGGCGCTACGCAGCGCGGGCTCGTCTACGAGGGTGCATTCGGCCAAGCCAATCCCCAGACCGGCACGGCGATGACGCCCGACACGGTGTTCTGGCTGCTATCGATGACCAAGGCGATCACTGCAACAGCCTGTATGCAACTCATCGAACAGGGCAGGCTCCGGCTCGACCAGCCCGCAGGCGACATTCTTCCGGAACTGAAATCGCCGCACGTGCTGGATGGCTTCGATGCATCCGGACAGCCAAAACTGCGTCCTGCACGAAACACGATTACCGTTCGTCACCTGCTGACGCACACATCCGGCTTCACGTACAGCATCTGGAGCGAAAACATGAGCCGGTACGAAAAAGTGACCGGCATGCCGGATATTGGCTACTCGACGAACGGCGCGTTCAAGGCACCGCTGGAGTTCGAACCCGGCGAGCGCTGGCAGTACGGCATCGGGATGGACTGGGTGGGCAAGCTTGTCGAGGCAGTGACCGATCAGTCGCTGGAGGTCTACTTCCGTGAGCATATTTTCACACCGCTCGGCATGAGCAATTCGGGATTTCTGATCAGCGGCGCGCAGAAGCAGCGAGTGGCGACGATGCACAACCGGCAAGCCGACGGATCGCTCAAGCCAGCTCCGTTCGAAATCAACCAGCGGCCCGAGTTCTTTATGGGCGGCGGCGGTGCATTCAGCACGCCGCGCGATTACATGGCGCTCCTGCAGATGCTTATGAACGGTGGGACCTATCGCGGAGAGCGGGTCCTACGTGCCGACACAGTTGCGACGATGTTGCGGAATCACATCGGAGATCTTCAGGTAAGCGAAATGAAGACGGCGCAACCGGCGTGGTCGAAGAGCTTCGACCAGTTTCCCGGGACGCCTCACAAGTGGGGGCTATCCTTTGACATCAATACACAGCCGGGGCCGCACGGGCGCAGCGCGGGCAGCATCAGCTGGGCGGGACTGCTCAACAGCTATTTCTGGGTCGATCCAGTCAGGAAGGTGGCCGGCACGCTGTTCACGCAGATCCTGCCGTTCTATGACGCTCGTGTGGTGGATCTGTACGGACAGTTCGAGCAGGGGCTGTATCACGGCCTGCAGCACACCTGAACGCCGATCAGCGATCGGACACATCTATCTACGCAAGGAGAAACTGCAATGTATGCAATCACAGGGATAACAGGAAAGGTCGGCGGTACAGTGGCGCGCACGTTGCTCGCAGCGGGCCAGCCGGTACGCGCGGTTGTACGCGATGCCGCTCGGGCACGTTCGTGGGCTGAGCGAGGGTGTGAAGTGGCGACAGCCGACATGGACGACGCGGCGTCCCTTACCGCCGCTTTCGAGGGCACGCAAGGCGTCTTCATTCTGCCGCCGTCCGAGTTCGATCCGTCGCCGGGCTTTCCCGAGGCACGAACCGTCATTGACGCCGTGCGCGGGGCGCTCCAGTCGGCGGCGCCTGGCAAGGTTGTCTGCCTGTCGACGATCGGCGCGCAGGCCACCGAGACCAATCTGCTTACGCAACGCACGCTGATGGAGCAGGCGCTTCGCGAGTTATCGATGCCGGTGACCTTCCTGCGTCCCGGCTGGTTCATGGAGAACGCCGAATGGGACGTCGCGCCGGCCCGGGACAAGGGAGTCATCCCCAGCTTTCTGCAGCCGCTCGACAAGGCCGTGCCGATGGTCGCGACCGCGGACGTCGGTCGCGTCGCTGCACAACTTCTTCAGCAGACCTGGAGCGGCGTGCGTGTCGTCGAGCTAGAAGGGCCGCGTCGCATAGCCCCGATCGACATCGCAGCCGCGTTTGCCAAAATCCTTCACCGTCAGGTACTGGCCGAGGTCGTCGGGCGCGACACCTGGGAGGCGCTGTTCCGGTCCCAGGGTATGAAAGAACCGATGCCGCGGATGCGCATGCTCGATGGGTTCAATCAAGGCTGGATCGCCTTTGAAGGCAAGGAAGCCGACATCGTGAAGGGCGAAGTGGAACTGGAAACTGTTCTGCGAGCGCTCGTCTCGCAGGCGGAGTAACGCCAGCGCACCTGGCGACGCGTCAGGCTGTCGCGTTGCCAGGTTGTTATCCGGTCACGTTCATCAAGAAATTCACATCAAGGGCATATTGCGCGACATCGCTACGGAATTGAACGCGTCGCCGGCTCAGGTGGCATTGGCGTGGATTCTGAAGCGCCCTGAAGTCTGTTCCGTCATCGTAGGCGCGCGCACGCCCGACCAACTGACCGCGAATCTCGACGCTCAGCAAATCGCGTTGAACGCAGCGCAGACCGAACGTCTGAACCAGGTTTCGCAGCCACACCTGCCCTATCCGTACTGGATGCAGCAGTTCCACGACAAGGATCGAGTAGTGGTCTGATTGCTTGACGAGCGATAATCCCGTCGCTTGATCATGGGCGACGCACCGACGTCGGCGATCCGCCAGTAGGAACGCATCCGAGCGCGCGTCTGGCGGTCTGGCACTGGCTGTTTTCTGACCCGGTTAAGACACTGCGTAGCAATTGTGGAGGAACTCGATTGGTATCCGGAAAATTAACCAGATAGCTCCCAAGTCCGCAGACTTTCAAACATAGATCTTCCGTCCTCGTAGACGGCCGCCAAACGCGGGAGCGGCCGGCGGCCGTGGGCGCCCGTGAACGACCTCGCTCGACAACATTCAATCCGAGCGTCGAGAAAACGGGGCGGACTCAGCCGTTCCACGCCGTACACGGCCGTGCGATGCCCGGTGCCTCACTGCCGCTGTTGCAGCGGCCACCATCGAGCGGTACCGGCATCCCGCGCACCGCGGTCCCCGCCACTGGTCGAGCGCAATACCGGCAACGGCCCCCCTTTAATTAGCTTTACGAAACGTTATCCGCCGCTTTTTTCAGTCTGACTCGATGCCGACATTCAACCAGGCTTCGAGGTCACCGGTCGCCTTCCCAAAGCGCTCTACCAGGAAGTCGAGAAGTGCCCGAACGCGCGGCGCCATATACCGGCTACGCTGATACAAGGCATGCACGGGGACATCCGGAGACCGCCAATCCGGCATCAGGATAGTCAATTTTCCCTCGCGCAGATCAGATCCAATGTCCCATATCGATTTCATGGCGATGCCGTGACCCGCCACCGCCCACTCCCGAGCAAGCGCACCGTCGTTGGTCTCTCGGGCGTTTGACAGCGGTACGGTATAAGTCCCGACCTCCCCATTGCGTGTGAACCGCCATTCGTTCGCAAGACCGGATGCCGACGCCAGGACGATGCAGTCGAAGCGATCCAGATCCTGTGGGCGCTCAGGCACACCATGCCTCGCCACATACTCAGGCGACGCACACAGCACGCGACGATTGGGCGCGAGGCGCCGCGCGACAAACGAACTGTCCGGTGGCACGCCGAAGCGGATGGCAAGATCGATGTCATCGTGCAGCAGATTCAACAGCGAATCCGATAACACAACCGCGAAACTGACCTCCGGATACTGCACGTTGAAATCATCGAGCCAGCCCTTGAGGACATGACGGCCAAAGTCCGATGTCGCCGAGATCCTGATCTTTCCACGAACGATGCTGCGACCGGCCTGTAGCGCCGCACGAGCGTCGTCGAGGGACTGAAGCGCCTGCTGACAATGAAGTAGATACATCCTGCCCTCCTCAGTCAGCCGTAACTGGCGTGTGGTGCGCTCAAAGAGCCGTGTATGCAGGGTCGTCTCAAGTTTGACAAGGCGCGCGCTCGCGGCTGCAGGAGAGAGTCCGAGCTTGCGCCCCGCTGCCGACAGCCCGCCAAGGCTTGCAGCTTCAACAAAAAGCCGGATGTCGCCGAGATTGTCCACGATATTTCCGCTTTTTTTGAAAATGATTCAAATGGTATCCCAATTATCAAACGGCACCGGGCTCCGCATAATCCGCCACATCCTCAACGGAGTCCGGAGACCAGCATCATGCCGAACACTGCCTCGCCGCTTTTCACGCCCGTAGTCGTTGCCGGCCGCACGCTCGCTCATCGCATCGTCATGGCACCCATGACACGCGCACGCAGTACCCAGCCCGGCGACGTGCCCAATGCGATGAACGCCCGCTACTATGCGCAGCGCGCCTCGGCCGCCCTGATCGTGACCGAGGCGACCCAGATCTCGCCACAGGGCAAAGGGTATTCGTTCACGCCGGGCATCTACGGCCCCGAGCAGGTCGCCGGATGGCGGCTGGTGACCAAAGCGGTCCACGCCGCAGGCGGCCGGATCTTCCTGCAACTCTGGCATGTGGGCCGCATGTCTCACCCCGACTTCCACAACGGCGAGTTGCCGGTGGCACCTTCCGCCGTTCCGTTCGATGGTGAGATCTGGAAAGTCGACCCCGCCACGGGCATGGGCGCCATGGTCGCCTCCCCGACGCCGCGCGCACTTACCCGCGACGAGATCGACGATGTCGTCGCGGATTTCCGCCAGGGGGCTCGCAATGCAATCGACGCGGGCTTCGACGGGGTCGAGATCCACGGCGCCAATGGCTACCTCATCGATCAGTTCCTGCGTACCACGTCCAACCTGCGCACCGACGAATATGGTGGCTCACGTGAGAACCGTCTGCGCTTCCTCAAGGACGTCGTCAACGCCGTGGCGGACGAAGTGGGTGCGCAGCGCACCGCCATTCGCCTCGCGCCGTTTCTGACCGCGCGTGGTATGGCGTGTCCCGACATCCTGCCGACCATCCTCGAAGCCGCCGAATTTTTGCAGGCACGCGGTATCGGCTATCTGCACCTCGTCGAAGCGGATTGGGACGATGCACCGCAATTCACTGAAGAGTTCCGCCAGGCCATTCGCGCCAGGTTCAAGCGGCCCATCATCGTGGCCGGCAACTACGACAAGGCGCGTGCTGATTGGGTTCTGTCCAGCGGGTACGCCGACCTGATCGCTTTCGGCCGGCCGTTCGTGGCCAACCCGGACTTCCCACGCAGGCTCGCCGAAGATCTCCCGCTGGCTGGCTTCGACGGCAGCACGCTATTCGGTGGTGGTGAACGCGGTTACACCGACTATCCCGTTTCCCCGGAAGCGGCGGCATCCGACAAGGTCAGTGAAGCGCTCGGCCTCTCCTGAAGTCCGATCTCGTGCGCAACGCCAATAGCGGTTCAACCCGCAGTAAGGAGCAGAAGATGTTTGTTTATCGCGGTTCGACCGCCTTGATTACCGGTGCATCCAAAGGGCTCGGAAAAGTCTTTGCCCAGACCCTTGCCGCGCGCGGCATGAACCTGGTGTTAGTTGCCCGATCCGGCGACGCATTGCAGGCCCTGGCAACCGACCTTGCTAGCCGGTACGGCGTGAAATCCATCGCGCTCGACGCGGACCTCAGCGAGCCCAACGCAGCTACGCAGATCGCTGAGGAACTCGTGCGCCGTGGTGTTCAGGTAGACCTGCTGATCAACAATGCAGGGCTTGGTCTGACCGGCAGCTTTCTCTCGCACGATCTCAGGAAAAAACAGTCCGAGATCCTGGTCAACGTACACGCGCTCGCCGCACTGAGCCACGTGTTCGGCAGCGGTATGGCAAAACGTGGCAGCGGCGGCATCATCAACCTCGCGTCCAACGCGAGCTTTCAGCCGATCCCTTTTATGGCCACCTACGCCGCGACCAAGGCTTTCGTTCTTCACTTCAGCGAGGCGCTGCAATTCGAACTCGCCGGAACGGGGGTTCACGTGATGGCTGCTTGCCCAGGGCCCACGGCAACGAGCTTCTTTGATGGGGTGTCGACCAATGTGTCGCCCAAAGACATGGACAGTTCGGAATCGGTCGTTGAAAAAACACTGAAGGCGTTCGACCAGGGGAAAGCCGTCGCTTACCCCGGGCGGACGAGCGTGAGAGCCGCTACGTGGTTGTCACGGTTGCTTCCGCGAGCGCTCGTTGTTCGCGCCGCCGCCATGGCCAGCGGCAAGATGGGGCTCCACGGCTGAACGAACTCAAATACGTCGAGCGACTGAAGCCGCGTTCGCACAGGTATCACGAATCCATCAGCTCGCGCGCCTACCGCGTTGGTGGCGGTCCGACGACAGGCTCGCTATTGCCATAAACAAACCTGCAGTTTTCCGTCACGAAGCTAGCGAACCGCTGCTCATTCCTCGAATCAACCGCCTTGAGTTTCCACACCGGAACGGACTCTGACAATTGCATGCCGAGAGAGAGCGGATCATGCGGCATCGTGAACACCGTGTTCTCCCCGTCGATGGTCTTCAGCACCAGTTTCGTCGGACCGCCCACGGGAATGTCGGGACCCACCTTGGCATACTCCACGTCCCGCGCGACGTTGACCATTCCCGTAGGCGCCTGAGGCGAAAGCACAGGAGGCTCTCCGCCTTTTGTCTGATCACTCATTTGTCACTCTCCTCGCTTGTAGAACGCTCAACGTCGGCGTGGCCCATGGAGCGTCCAGGCACGCGTCGAGCACGCCACGGCCTGTAGAACAATTAGTTCTGACTTTGCAGCAGTTTGTTGCTGACAAACGCTTTGTTTGCCTGTGCTCATGTATCTTGCAGACAAACGGACAACGCTGGTTTCGATCTCCAAACACCCATATAGCTTTATATCGAATCCTCTTCCACAGAACGATTTATGCCAAGAAGTTCGAGACATCCGCCGGCAACGTCGCGGCGTCGAGAACGAAAGGGTGGTCCGGAAAATCAAGGCTGGGCGAGAAACGTGCGCATCCGCAGCAAGAGGAACCAGCAAGTTTTGCCTAAGGGGATTCCCTGGAATTCCTTGACATTGTTCACCCCAAAACACATGATTCGTCATGTCCTCATCCTTTGTAGCATCATCCTATATCGCATTATATGGCACCGGCGCGATACGCACTACGCCAGGGTGGTGCGACTGATTTTCAGGACGCGCGCGCACGCTGATTTTCGAATACATCTGCCAGAAACTCTTGAAGACAGGACAAACGCCATGGGCACCGCAACGCCGGAGAACTGGGACCGCGAGGTCGACGTCATCATCATGGGTGCGGGCGCCGCCGGCATGACGGCGGCGATCGTGTCGAAGAACGAGGGGCTCGTCCCACTCGTTCTCGAGAAGACCGATCAGGTCGGCGGAACGTCCGCGTGGTCGGTGGGAATGATGTGGTTCGTCGACAGCGCGCCAATGCAGGCCGCCGGCTTCAAAGATTCATTTGATAAAGCGCGGAAATATTTTGCCAGGACAGTCGGTACGAGTGTCGAGCGTTCACTGCAGGAAGCCTACATCCAGGACGGCCGAGCCGCCCTCGACTATATGTTGCGCAATTCCGCGCTGGAGGTCGTGGCGGTTGACTACCCGGACTACCATCCTGAGCTGGAGGGAGGCATGTTCGGTCGCGCTCATGCACCCCTAGAATTCGACGCTCGCAAGCTTGGTGAGCACTTCAAGAACTTACGTGCCCCACTACCGGCGTTTGCACCATTCGGTGGGATGATGCTTGACCTCGTTGACCTGCTCCACTTCCTGTCCTTCACAAAGTCGGCCCGGTCCTTCTTCCACGTGCTGAAACGCTTTTTGCGCTATGGCGTCGATCGGCTGAACTATCACCGTGGCACGCGGCTCGTTGGCGGAAATGCGCTTATCGCTCGGCTTTACAAGACCATACTGGATCGTCAAATCGAAATCTGGTTGAGGTCGTCCGCCACCCGGCTGATCATCGAGGACGGTACCGTCATAGGTGCCGAAGTGCTTCGGGAAGGCCGCACACTTCGAATCCGCGCTCGCCACGGCGTGGTCATTGCGACCGGGGGGTACCCGGGCAACCAGGAAATGCGCCAGGAACACTCACGCAAGCCCACGGTCGAGTTGGGACTAGGACTGCCTAGCAATGTTGGCGAGGGAATTCGTCTAGGCCAATCGGCCGGGGGGCGACTTGACCACAACTCCGAAGACACCGGTTACTACGTGCCGATGTCAGTGTTTTCGAACGAGACGGGCGAAAAGACGTTCTGGGGGCACTTCATGCTTGACCGTCCCAAGCCTGGGTTCATTGCAGTGGGCAAAGACGGGAACCGCTTCACCAACGAGGCGGCGTCGTACCACGCTTTCACCCTCGGAATGTTCGATGCTGGGGCCATCCCCGCATATCTTATTGCCGACGCGGCGACAGTAAAAAAGTACGGTATTGGCGTCATCCTTCCCGGCAGTATGTCGCTGCGACGCTATGAGAAGGCGGGATACCTCTTTAGCGGCCAGACGCTGGCTGAACTTGCTGGCAAGATCGGCGTCGACCCCAGCGGACTGGAACGCAGCGTCGCGCGCAACAACCGGTTTGCAGCCACTGGCGTGGACACAGATTTCGGCAAGGGATCGTCCGCCTATAACATTTACAAGGGCGACCCGACACACTCACCCAACCCCTGCCTTGGTCCCATTGAGCGAGGGCCCTTTTACGCTGTCATGCTGATGCCGGGCGACTTCGGTACGAGCCGTGGTCTCGTGACCGGAAGTCACGGCGAAGTTCTTGATCAAGACAACCATCCAATTCCGGGGCTTTACGCTTGCGGCAACGATATGAACTCGCCGGTGGGCGGACACTACATTGGTGCGGGGATTACACTCGGGCCCGCGTTGACGTTCGGATATCTGGCCGCGATGGCGATTGCCGGAAATGGTCAGGCGAAGGTCGGCAGCAAGGCAAACACCTCAGGTTCTTCTAGCGCTGAAGTTCGTATTGCTTAATCGATATTGCTCGCTGCCCGACAGAAAACGTGTTGTTCGATCAATCACTTCGCGATTGGCCAGCCGGCCTGTTCGAGATACCACGAACAGTTAATCTTGCTGCGGGGCGGCCGCAGCCAAAGGCGGCCCCGCCACTATTGGGGGGCGGCGAGGTTTGCGGCACGGCTGTCTGGCCCGCAGGCGTCATCGCTGTCTTTTGTTCCGTTGCCGCACATCGGCATCGTTAAAGTCAACGGTCGTGTTCCTGACGGCAGCGATGTTGGCGAAGCGCACGTTCCACCATGTCGCGCAAAACACGGCGGCTCCGATTGTGTATGAACCGCCAATGCCCAGCAGCTGCAGGAGTTCGCACTCGCGTATTCCCTGAACACGGGAACCCCGTAAGACCATTGGACGTCGCTGTATCACTCGGATTACTACCGAAGAGCGACGCCGCTGGACTTCTCACGTTGAGATAGACCGCGCCCAAAACGACAGGCCATTCTTATAACTTGCTCCCAGTGAGTAGCACCGTCGTCGATGGCGAGGCGTCGGAATCAACGGCCGTACTGGGCGCCATGTCGGCCATACGGGACGCATCTTCGACCGCAACCCTGGCTTCAGCGGCCTGGATATCCGCTGAATAACTGCCGTCGTCGCCAGTCGACGGGTTCTAACCGGCCTGATCGAGTCGCACGAGTTCCGCGATGACCTGTGCGCGAGTGCGGCCGGTTGACGATTGCGCGAAGGAAAGCGCCGGCGTGGCCGCGACGCTTATGACGAGTGGGATTGCAACAAGCTTGTTCACGAGATTAATCTCCCCGGTTAAAGGAGCGCCGCGCTGACGCGACGACGCACGAAATGTCGGACATTCAACTGCCGAAATACGGGTTGCAGAATCCAGGCGGCCCGACACAGTCATCCTTGGCGTGACTGTTCTCCATTGGGACCTGGCTCTTATGGCCTGCGTCACTGCTACCTGCGGTCACGGGACCGCTGCCGCTGTGCTGCATCTTCAGGCGCTCGACCTGCTGTTGAAAGACCGGGCTTACGTCCGGGTACGAGGCGTCGGTCACGAAGTTCAAGCCATTGTTTTGCGCATCGATGAGTTCCTGACGAACCTCGGCACGCGTTTTCCCCTGAGCCGCCGCGTTAGTGCCCAATGCGGCGGACGAAATGACCAGGGCAAGCGCGAGAAGAAGATTTCTTGCTTCCATTTTGTACTCCTTATAATAAACAATTGATCTGAAGCAGATTCCTGTGAGCTTCAGTGTGGCGAACACCTATGCGCGGAATTAATTCCACGATTCCGCACAACTCAAAATTTCGCTGCTATGTCGACGCCCGATGACCTAACGCGGTCCGCTGGTCGCTGACATGCCGAAGGCCGACGGCACCCGTGCCTTGCGCCATGGAAGCAGACCGTCCACTGCAAACGGCCCGGCACCACCAAACACGAGCGCGACGAGACACGCAAGGTAGAGCAGATCGGTTTCGTAACCCGGTGGTCCAAATTGTGGACCCGCGGACGTGACGGCCATCAGCTTGATCGACGTAAAGCCGAACTGCAGATGTACGGTAAAGGTTGCGACAAGCAGTACCGCGATCATGGGTACGGTGACTAAGGGGACGAAAGCACCGATAAAAATCGCAAAGCCACCTAGCAATTCAATCGCAATCGTCGCCCACGCCATGAAGTGTGGAGCTGGCACGTTGAGCGCATGGAGAATGGCCGCGAAGCTTTCAGGATGCTTGACAATCTTTGCGTAGCCATGTGCCATGAAGCCGTAGCCCACGATGAGGCGCAACGGTAGCGGCGACCAACGCCCAAGACGGTTGGCGAGCACCGCAGGGTTCAAGCGGCTGGAGACGAAACGGACGATATTCATGGTGAAAGACCTTCCCGAAAGCGATAAAGGGACGGCAAGGCCGGTTGCCACTTCGGGCCCTTACCGATCGCATGCCGTTATCCAGTAAGTCGGGAGAAAGCGTGGTCCGGTTACAGCGGTTAAGGAAAGCACTTGATTTTCGGGGGTGGCAAGAGATTTTTGACGTGAGGTGTAACCATCGAGTAGTTTTCAACGACCTAATGTTTAAGGGCGCGTCGGGCACAGCGCCAGGTGCGCGTTATTTTCGAAAGAGATGGTGTCAATGGATAGTGACAGTAATCGTGCCCGATAAGCCGGCCGACCGCGCGGCTGCCAGCGCGGTGGAAACGCGGCTGAAAGGTTTGCTGCAGCTTGCTCTCGAAGGCAATGCGGCAGCCTACGCGTCGTTCCTGGAAATGTTCTCGGGTTATCTGCGCGGCATGCTGAGACGACGCTTACGTTCTTACGAGGACGACGTCGAGGACGTGCTTCAGGAGGTCCTTTTTGCGCTTCACAATGGCCTTCACACTTATCGGAACCAGGTTCCTCTGACCGCGTGGGCGGCGGCCATCGTCCGCCACAAGGTGGCCGATTTTTTGCGCGCTCACGCACACCGTGAGGCGCTGCATGATCCGATTGAGGACGAAATGGAACTGTTTGCAACGTCCGAGACTGAGTCGCTCGACGCGCAGCGTGACATTGACACGCTTCTCGAGCAGTTGCCCGAGCGCCAACGCGTTCCGATCGAGTACATCAGACTGCGCGGGATGTCCGTGTCCGAGACGGCGAAGTTGACGGGGCTTTCCGAGTCAGCCGTCAAGGTTGCCGTTCATCGTGGTATCAAGGCGTTGTCGCGCCTGATTCGGGGCTAGGTGAAATGAGAACTGACCAATTGATTCCCCTTCTGGCGGCTGGCCTGTTGCCACAAGATCGACGCGCGGTTCTGCGCCGCTTCTGCATTGCGCTGTCAGTCGGCGCCGTGGCGGCGGTCGTCGCCCTTGTGTCCAGCCTTGGCATCCGTCCCGATCTTCCTGAACTTCTTGCCACGCCGTTCTTCTGGGGCAAACTGGCCTTCCCGCTACTCATGGCGGTCGCCGCGACTCTCGTCGCCGCGCGACTGGCAATTCCGGGCGCTTCAACGCGGCTTGCGTGGCTGCCGCTTATTGCGGTCTATGCAGTCATTTGGGTGGTCGCGCTTGCAGTGCTCGTGACGGCACCGCCAGATGCCCGGTTCGCGCTCCTGTTTGGCCATACCTGGAGTTCTTGCCCAGTCTATATTGCACTGCTGTCCGTACCTAGCTACCTTGCACTTACCTGGGCGATGCGTGGACTCGCACCTACGCGACTGCCGCTTGCGGGCATGGCCGTCGGTCTGCTGTCGGGCGCCATCGGCACGCTGGTCTATGTTTTGCGATGTCCTGAGATGAGCGTTCCCTTTTGGGCCTTGTGGTATTCGATCGGCATGGTAATCCCCGTGCTGACAGGTGGGCTGTTGGCGCGCGTCTCCTTTCGCTGGTGGTGAGGTCGGCTCCAGCCGGGTGGGGATGCAATTCGCCCAGGTGCTGACCGACATCCGCCTATTGCACATCCTGCGGAGGCAACCGGCCAGGTGCATCCGCAATTGCCGGTTGGCTGCCGGTGCGATGGGCCATCACACTCGCGAACGGCGTTTTTTCGATGCCGCAGCGTTCATACCCGCTACATACCCCACCTCAGCGCCGGCGTATGCACTGGGCTATCCCAATGTCGCGTCATGTCGTCGTCCATTACACACAAGGTGATCGACGCACCGGCCATTTCCAGCGAGGTCGTCAGCGAACCGACCTGCACGCGCGCGATCTTCAGATCACGTTGTTGCAGCCATAAGCGCGTGGAATTGAACAACAGATACAGTTCGCCGAGCGGCGTGCCGCCCAGTCCATTGATCAGGACCAGCAATTCCGAGCCAGTCCCGGGTTTCAGATCGGCGACGATCGCCGTCAGTAGTTCTCCCGCAATCGCATCGGCCGCGGCAAAGCGCGCGCGCCGCCGCCCCGGCTCGCCATGAATTCCGACGCCGACTTCGATTTCATCGTCGCCGATCTTGAAGGTCAGTGTGCCCGCTGCGGGCACGGTGCAACTCGAAAACGCAACGCCCATCGACGCCGTATGCTTGTTGATCCGGTCACCAAACGCCTTGCATTGTTCAAGGTCGGCGCCGCTTTCGGCAAGGCTGCCCACCAGTTTCTCAACGATCACGGCACCTGCCACGCCGCGCCGGCCCGTCGTGTAACTGGAATTTTCGACTGCGACATCATCGTTGATCAATACCATCGCATTCGGCAACTCCGACATCTCCGACGCCATTTCGAAGTTCATCAGATCGCCGGAATAGTTCTTCACGATGAAGAGCGTCCCCGCGCCCGTATCGACGGCCTTCGCGGCGGCCATCATCTGATCGGGCGTTGGCGACGTGAAAATCTGGCCCGGGCACGCCGCATCGAGCATCCCGTAGCCGACAAAGCCGCTATGCAAAGGCTCGTGTCCGGAGCCGCCGCCCGAGACCAGTGCAACCTTGCCAGGTTTCAGTGTCTTGCGCCGCACGAATACCGGTTCCTGATTGAGCGCGACAAGATCGCTATGCGCGGCGGCGAATCCGGCGAGGCTCTCGGCCAGAAAGTCGTCGACGTGATTGATAAATTTCTTCATGGCCTACGCTCCTTTCATTCTCTGTCTTGCGCGAGCCGCGCGCACACTGCGTCGATCATCAACTGGCTCGACCGCGCGCCCGGATCGATGTGACCACGCGAGCGCTCCCCGAGAAAAGACGCGCGCCCCTTGGTCGCGAGCATCTCTCGCGTGGCGAGCATGCTCGTTTCGGCGACCTGCGGCAATGCATCGAACACGGCTTCCGGCGTCGCGTTGCTGTCAGCCAGTTCCGCAAAGCGCGACGCTACAGGAATGAGCACGTCCATCATCGTCTTGCTGCCGATGCCAGCCTTACCGCGCTGCGCAACGGCATCGACACCTGAGGCGAAGATCCGCGCCGCGTCCTCGACGCTTACCGGGTTCGCGCTTTCAGCGGAGGCCTTCGCCATGCCGTGCAGCAACGAAAAGAACAGCGGTCCCGACGAACCGCCGACGGTCGACAGTAGTTTGGACGCGGCGAGCTCCAACGCGGGTGCAAACGCCTCGGCCTCGATATCGTCGCGCATGGCGAGCAGCGCGTCGACGCCCCGAAGCAGGTTGAAGATATGATCGCCGTCGCCAATCTGCTGATCAAGCGCTGCGATCTCGTCAGTGTGTTCCTTCAGCGTGGCATGCGCAGCCTCGATGCACGCCATGACCGTTTTGCCGTTCATGCCGGAATCCTCCTGCCGTCGGAGCGGAAATAGAGAAGGCTGCGCGGCGGCAGCGATACGCCGACCGTTTGCCCTGGCGAAAAATTGCGCTCGGTCATCGTCGTCGCGACGATTGCGGTGCCGTCACGGTCCAGAATCAGCAGATGCCGAAGCGGTGAATACTCGAGCACGCGAAGGTTGAGCACGTCGCGCGTATCAGGGACATGCAGCACAATGTCTTCAGGACGGATCGCGACCGTCGACGTACCCGCCGGCATGGCGGCCGGATCGAACAGGGCGGCCGGCAGCAAGTTGATGGGTGGCGAGCCGAGACGTTGCGCCGCGCTCAGCGAAGCCGGATTGCCATACACTTCGCGCGGCGCGCCCATCTGCACGATGCGGCCATGTTCGAGTATGCCGATGCGGTCGGCGAGCGTCGTCGCTTCGACCTGATCGTGCGTCACGTAAATGATTGTCGCGCCAATCGTGCGATGCAGCCGCTTCAGTTCGATCCGCAGTTCCTCGCGCAGCTTCGCGTCAAGCGACGACAGCGGCTCGTCCATCAAAAAGACCTTGGGCTGCCGCACGAGCGCGCGGCCAATCGCGACGCGCTGCATTTCGCCGCCCGACAGATGCGTCGCCATGTTGTCGAGCTTGGATTCCATGTGCAGCATCTGCGCCACTTCCCGCACGCGTGCCGTAACTTCCGCCTCGCTAACCCGCCGCCGCGGCGAACGCAATGGAAACGCGAGATTGCCGAATACGGTCAGATGGGGATACAGCGAATACTGCTGAAAGATGAACGCGACGTCGCGATCCGCTGGATGCGTATCCGTCGCCGCTTCGCCGTCGATGAATATCTCGCCTTCGTCGGGCCGCTCGAGCCCGGCAATGAGCCGCAGTGTCGTCGTCTTGCCCGCCCCGCTCGGCCCGAGCAATATGAAGAATTCGCCCTCCTTCACGTCGATCGACACCTCATCCACCGCGACAATATCGCCAAAGCGTTTCGTCACATTATGCAAGCGGATCTCAGACATAAGCGCCCCCGTTGCCGTTCCCATTGACCGCCATCTGAAGCGCAGCGCCGGGGAGCATCTTGCCGCTGGCTGCGTCGTACAGCAGCGTGCGTTCCTTGCGAAACGACAGCCCGACCTGCGAGCCGGCCGCCCGCCCTTCGTCCTTGCCGACCCTCACGCGCACGATGCCGAGCGACGTTTCGACGACCAGGATCTGATGTGAGCCGAGATACTCGTCGGCGATCACGCGACCACGCAAAGCACCGCGCTCGTCGATCAGGACGTGCTCGGGCCGGACGCCCAGCAGCGCCTTCGCGGCGGACGCGTTAGTGCGCGGCACCCGCACCGACACACCGCTCAGCGAGACCTGTTCCGCGCCCGCTTCGACGCCGGCGTCCACGGCCAGAAAGTTCATCGGCGGACTGCCGATGAACTTGCCGACGAAAACGGTTGCGGGAAAGTGATAGATCTCATGCGGCGACGCGGACTGCAGTACTTCGCCCTGATTCATCACCACGATGTCGTCGGCCATCGCCATCGCTTCGCTTTGATCGTGCGTCACGTAGACGGTAGTGGCGTTGAGCGTGTTATGCAGTTTGCGCAACTCAAGGCACATCAGTTCGCGGAAATCGGCATCGAGCGTGCCAAGTGGCTCGTCCATCAGAAACGCCTTCGGATGCCGCACGATCGCACGCCCCAATGCGACACGTTGACGGTCGCCGCCCGACAACCCACCCGTTTTACGGTCGAGTATGGCTTCGATGCGCAGCATACGGGCGGCAGATTCAACGCGCGCTGCTAGTTCCCGGCGCGAGATGCCCTCGTTTTTCAGCGGAAACGCGATGTTGTTGCGCACGCTCATATGCGGATAGAGCGCGAACATCTGGAACACGAACGCGATGTCTCGCTGGCGCGCACGCAGCGCCGTGACATCTTCGCCGTCAATATGGATCTGCCCCGACGTCGGTAGCTCGAGCCCGGCGATCATGCGCAAAGTCGTCGTCTTGCCGCAACCAGAAGGTCCCAGCAGCACTACGAAGCGGCCGGCGCTCACCGTCAGATTCGTATTGCGCACGGCCGTAAAATCACCGAAGCGTTTGTGGAGATTCGAAAGAACGATCGTCGACATGGCTCAGTCCGGAAAGTGGCTTGTCACGACAAAAGACAGCGCGCCCACCAGAATCACGGGAAACGACCACGTGTAGAGGGCGACGGTGAACGGTTGAACGAGCATCGCGATGCCGACGCCGATGAGCACCGTCGAAGCACCTTCGCAGTAGCGCCGGCGCAAGAAACGCCGACGTGGCACGGCGGGTTGGACTTTCATTTGCGCACCGCTCCGAAAGTAATGCCGCGCAACAGATGTTTGCGCAGCACGACGGTGAAAATCAGGATCGGCAGCACGAACAAGGTCGTAGCGGCCGCGACGGCTGGCCAGTCCTGGCCGCCCTCGCCAATGATGAACGGGATGAACGGCGGCATCGTCTGCGCATCGCCGCTTGTCAGCAACAATGCAAACGCGTACTCGTTCCACGCGAAGATCAGACAGAAAATCGCGGTGGCGGCAATGCCGGTGATCGCCTGCGGCAGAACCACCTTGATAAACGCCTGCAGACGCGTGTAACCGTCGACCAGCGCGGCCTCTTCATATTCGCGCGGAATCTCGTCGATGAAGCCCTTGAGCAACCACACTGCGAGCGACACATTCACGGCCGTGTACAACACGATCATGCCCAGGTAGCTGTCGGCCAGCCCGAGCGCGCGGTACATCAGATAGATTGGAATCGCGACGGCAATGGGTGGCATCATCCGGGTCGACAGAATGAAGAACAGCAGATCATCGGCTAACGGCACCTTGAAGCGCGAGAACGCATAGGCCGCAAGCGTGCCGAGAAATACCGCGAGAAACGTCGAGCCGAAGCCGATTACGAGCGAATTGACGAAACGCGGCACGACCTTCGACGGCCCCGCAATCACCATATTGCGCTTGCGCACATCGCGGTCGTACCAGGTCTGCGCGGGCGGCAGGCTCGCGATGAACTCCGGCGTCTGTCGCGAGCGGATCGTGAAGAGATTCACGTAGCCTTCCATCGATGGCTGGAACATCACGACGGGTGGGTACGCGATTGCGTCCTCCTGCGTCTTGAAGCTCGTCAGGATGATCCACACAATCGGCAACGTCGCAATCAGCGCATACGCGATCACGACGACGGCGGCGAATGTCTTGCCGCGCGGCGACGCGGCCACCACTGATCGTTGAAGGGCAAGGTCTGTCATCGCTGTTTCACCTTGTTGAGTGCCTTCACATAGATATTCGCGGCGCCGAACACGACGACAAACAGAATGATCGCCAGCGCGGACGAATAACCCGTTTGCCACTTCTCGAACGCGGCGCGTTTAAGCGTGATCGACACGGTTTCCGTCACCGAACCCGGACCGCCCGACGTCAGCAGATTCACCATGTCGAACATCTTGAAGTTCTCGATGCCCCGAAACAGAATCGCGAGCATCAGAAACGGCAGAGTCATCGGCAGCGTGATCGACCAGAACTGGCGCCAAGGTGAAGCACGGTCCACTTCAGCCGCCTCGTAGATGTAGTCGGGAATCGAGCGCAGGCCGGCAAGACAGATCAGCATCACATAGGGTGTCCACATCCAGGTGTCGACCATTACGATGGTCCACGGAGCGAGCGAAACGTCGCCGATCATCTGGAACGAGTTGGGCGGAATGCCCGTGAAGAAACTGACAATGTCGTTGAAGAGACCCGTCTGCGGTTGTAGCAGGAAAGTCCAGAAGTTGCCGACCACGGCGGGAGACAACATCATCGGCAGCAGGATCAGTGTCGTCCAGAAACTATGGCCGCGAAACTGCCGGTTGATCAGAAGTGCAAGCCCGAAGCCGAGCAATACTTCGAGCCCGACCGACCAGAACACGAAGCGCGCCGTGACCTGCATCGCGTACCAGATGTCTTCGTCCGTCAGGATGTCCGTGTAGTTGCCGATGCCGACAGAACGCGCCGGCACGCTCGGCATGTTCGATTTGAAGTTCGTGAACGACAGTCGCAATGCCCAGACCAACGGAAAGATGTTAATCGCGAGCAGCAGCACGACGGTCGGAAGAATGAACAGCCACGCGATCGTCCGGTCGGACAGGCCGCGCAGGCGCGCCGCCGCGCGCGTCTGCGTTTTCGCCTGCAACCCTTCCGGAGGAAAAGGCTTGTTTGCCGACATGCCTGACTCCTTTACGCGGGACCGCCCATGCTAGTCAGCCCAGAGTTCCGCGCGTTGAGGTCCCTTGAGCCTTAGTTCTTCCCTTCCGCCTTGAAGACCTTGTTCCAGTCCTTGACCAGCAGATCAAGCGCTTCTTTCGAGGTGCCCTTGTCGGCCACCACATAGTCGTGCACGCGCTTTTGCATGTCGAGCAGCAACTCAGCGTAGGCTGGCTCTGCCCAGAAGTCCTTCACGATCGACATCGACTTCAGGAAGGCGGGCGCGAACGGTGCGCTCTTCGGAAAGTCCGGTGCATCCACAACCGACTTCGCCGCCGAATAACCACCGAGTTGCCACCACTTCTTCTGCACATCACCTTGAGCAAACCACTTGATGTATTCGAGCGCGTCCGCTTTGTGATCCGAATACGAAACGACTGATATGCCTTGGCCGCCAAGCTGCGTGAACTGCTTGACGTCCTTTGGATTGACGAAGAATCCGATCTTGTCGCCACCGACATTCGGATCCTTATAGAGCCCCGGGAAAAAAGCGAACCAGTTCATCTGCATCGCGACCTGACCGGACTTGAACGCGTCGAGTCCTTCCTGCATGTAGGCGTTCGTCATGCCCGGCGCGGTGCAGCACTTGTAAAGGGCCTTATAGAACTCAAGGCCCTTGATTGCACCGGGCGAGTTCACAAACCCATCGAGGTGATATGGCTTCTTTGGATCCTGATATTCAAAGCCAAAGTTGTAGAGCATGTTGGTCGCGCCCATCGTGATGCCTTCCGAGCCGCGCTCCGTGAAAATATACACACCGTATACCGTCTTTCCGTCGATCTTGCGCCCCTGGAAGAATTCGGCGGTTTGCTTGAGTTCATCCATTGTGGTTGGCGGTTCGAGTTCGCGTTTGTATTTCTGCTTGAACTCGGCACGCAGTTCAGGTCTTGCAAACCAGTCTTTCCGATACGTCCATCCCACCGCGTCCGCCATCGCCGGCAAAGCCCAGTAGTTCGGGGTGTTCTTCGGCCATTCCGCGTAGCCGACGACCGTTGCGGGCACGAAATCGTCCATCGATATCTTGTTCTTCGCGAAGAAATCGTTGAGCTTCACGTAGTGCCCATTGACGGCCGCACCGCCGATCCACTGGCTATCGCCGATGATCAGGTCGCACAACTTGCCATGCGAATTGAGCTCGTTTATGAAGCGGTCCGCGTAGCTCGTCCATGGCACGAACTCGAACTTCATCGCAATGCCGGTCTTGGCTGTGAAGTCTTTAGACAATTCGACGAGTGCGTTGGCGGGATCCCACGCGGCCCAACAGAGCGTCAACTGCTTGCCTTGCGCGTGCGCCGCCGATCCGAAGCAAAGCCCCATCGACGCTAGGACCGCCGCGATTACCCTTGCTGACGTATGACGTAACATTTGTTTTCTCCTTGTCTCTCTCGGGTCTCCAACCTGATGACAGACAGCACCCATGCGCCAGGCGCTGTATTTGGGCTCTGGCGGATTCAGAACGCGGTCCGCGTGTCGCGAGCGTCAGGCATGCGCATTCTCACGAAGATAAATTCGGGTTTCGGGCGTCGGGATGCCTAGCACCCCACGCACGTCGTTCAGGAAATTGATGGCCGCAAGGCCCGCCCAATGGACGATGCCGCGCACGTCCTGATCGAGGATCACGTCGATCGCTCGCTCGGACAATTGCACGCGCGTGTCGGTGGTGCATTCGTGGCCGATCAGAATGACGTGCGCCTTGTCGCCCGACTCCTGCAACGCAGACGCAATGCCGGAAATGCCGCCACCCGTCACATACACGCCGACCAGATCGCGGTGCCCGGCAATCAGCCCTTGCACAGCGAGGCCCGCGCTATCGTCGTCTTCGGCGAAATCGGGTTCGGTGACCCAGCGCAGATTGCGGAAGTCCTCTTCGAGAACCTGAGAGAAACCGGTGCGACGCTCGAGTTGATCGTGCAGCCGCGACGACGCGGACAACACTGCAACCGTACCGATGCGTGATCCGACAAAACGCCCCATGAGCAGGCCGGCAGTTCGTCCCGCAATGCGGTTGTCGACGCCGACGTACGCGGCGCGAGCACTCGACGGCAAGTCAGAGAACACCGTGACGACGGGCACGTTCCCATCGGTCATGTCCTGAATCATCCGCTCGACCCACGGGTAATCGAGCGGCACGAGTACAAGCGCATCGTAGTCGATCAGTTGCTGGGCGAATAACGAAGCGTCTCGCTGGTTGGACAGGTCGCAACGATAAAACGACGGGACGATACGGTGCTCGCGAAAGAAACTGGCCGACAGCGCGATATCGCGCTCGACCTGATCGAGAAAGCGGGAGTTGATTTGCGGCAAGACGAAAGCGACCCGGAACGAAGTGGTTTTCGCGGGCCGCCCGCGGCTTGCGCGCTCGTCACGCAGCGTAGCAAGCGCGAGATGGACGCGTTCGGCTGTTTCGGGGCGAACCCCCTGGTCGTCGCGTAACACACGGTCTACCGTGGCAACGCTAACTCCGGCGCGACGCGCAATCATCATACGTGTAGCCGGCATGGGTCTCCTCCTGTGCCGAGCCAAGAGTCATTTTGTTCACTCAAGATAGTTTTCTGCTCGCAGAATGCAAGCTTTTTATTGCCTTAAATGCGTCATTCTTGATGAAGCAGCTGCGCTGGGTGAATTCTCTGTATGCGCTTACTGTCGCTGTGACCCGGCGGCTCCGATAGCGGCAGACCCAAATTCAATTGACGTGCCTGCTGAAAAATCGGCGCGGCCGCAAGGTCGATACCCGCATTTGACTATGACTCTTGAAGTCCCAGGAATCGCGAGAAGTCGTGACGCGTTCACGCCCGTGTCCAGGTGACGAGATGCGGCAGATACTCTCCTGAGGGTGCATCAATACCAATGTCGGCATCGCGCGCCGACAAGGAGAGCAATCGCGATGACCACAAAAGTACAGCGGCCTGGGCGCTATGGACGCGCTGATGCGTTTGAGCGGAAGATCCGTTCGAGTGGCCAAATAACGACGATGGCAAACGACGGCTTGCGGCCGCCTGCTGCGGGCCGTTGCCACTGATTACTCCAATGTAAGAACATCGATATCACGGCTCTCACGGTTGCAATGGAGCTACACTGAAAGCAACGGAAGCAGGAGAGAGTCATGACAAATTCCGACCCTGAAAGCACCTTCCGAGGGCTGCCGCTTACCGCGGAGCAGGACGCGGAAGTAAGGCACTACATAAAGGTGCGGACGCAGCGGGGCCTGCCGTGGGACACGCCGGAACTGAGCGCGATGCTCGAGGACATGCTGCAGCCACCACGTAACGGCAGCGACGAATTCGATGTACTGGCAGACGAAACGAAAGCGGCCGCCGAGCGTGCAATAGCGTCAGTTGATGAAGCGATGGAACCCATCGAAGCGAGCGAGGAACGGAACGCGGCCATGGAATCGGAAAGCATGAAAGGGCCCCGGCGATAGAACCGCGAGCAAGGATGCATGCTTCCCTGTGCCCCGCATACCGGGGCGATTGCGACGCGAACCTCATAGGTGCGATGCGCATGGCTTCTACAGCTGGACGAGCGTTGTTGGCCGCCGTCGCAACAGGGCTCCACGACGTCTCCGTTGACAACAAGGAGGCCGAACATGCGGCTGATCGAACCGGATGACCACGACGAATTTCTAGCAGCCCTGGAGCGAAACGGTTTGGCAGAAGGCGATTTCGATCTTCTGGAAACGGATACGACTGATCCTAAGGGTGACGAGAACCTCGGTCTACAGGGCTATGTCATCATCACCAGGCTATCCACGCAGGTTGCGAAGGAATACGCGATCAGCGACGAAAGCGACTGGCTGGAGCACTTCAAGAAAGACCTCGTAGCGGGCGCCTTCAATAGACCGGATTGAAATCCCGAATGCATCCGGCTGCGGGTGAACGATGACCCGCTAGCCACGCGGTACTCCTACAAGAACCGGCATATTCAAGACCCACCGACGCAACGTGCGGACAAACGTCCGCCACTGGCCGAACTCAGCCCGATGTTGATTGGCGCAGTCCGACCCTCCATTCAGCGCGGCGACAGAGCAAGGGCCGCTCGCGATGTACAACAGCCAATCGTCAAATCGTCACCTTGGATTGCTGGCAAGCTCGGCGTTGAACATCGCATGCTTGCGTATGGGACGGACATGATCGAATCGCAGTAGCTGACCGTAATCGATCAAGGCGAATCTCTCATCGCCTAACGCCTTGAAAAGGGCAATGCTCGCGATGTTTGCGACGGTGTGCCGCAAGACCACCGCGCCAGTGCCGGCGCCCACCGACATCTCATCGATGTCTTCGAGATCGACCCGCTAGCGGTGGCCAATGTCCTCGCCACCTCCTGGTGGCGAACCGGTCGACACCGGGTTCACTTCATTCGTTGCCACACCACCTTGGCTGCTCCATAACCGAAGCTGCCCCGGGTGACATAGATCAACCGATCGCCGTCGACAGTGAAGGGACGCCTCTGCACATCCGCGTCCCAGTTAGGAAATGTGCTTCGCTGGATATGAAAGACGATGACGTGCGCGGCGGCGTCTACCGTGTATGTACCAAAGTGAGCCACATTTCCCTGAGCGATTCGAGCGTTCTCGTCGGCCGTTCCCTGCAACCGGTTGCCCGAAGCGAATTTCGGCAGGTCGGTGCGAACACCGACCAGTGCATAGCGGCCATCGTTCCCGAACACGAGGAGGCCTTCGGGATGCGCGCCCAGCAACTCCTCGTCGGTTCCGCTTCTGGTGACAGTCAGCGAGACCAGCGACCACGATCCGACCAGGCTGACTGATTGCGCGCGTGCCCCCGGCACCGAGATACAGATCGCGAGGACCACCATCGCGACGACAGACAAGGCTCCCAGCGTTGTTTTCATGGCTATCTCCAGCGTGTCGTTGTACCCGGCAGCCCACGGAATCCGACACCTACTACTTGGTTCGCTTCCATTCGTTGATCGGGATGGCGCGATGTCACTCGAAGGCGTCACCCATACGCCTGTCCGCCCGCGCAGCGACACGTGAAAGAATACTAGTGGTTCGTAACGCAAATGATAGCTTTACTGCTGCAAACGACTAGACAACTCGCCGGTCACCGTTTCGGAGAGCGGGAGCATCCGACTTTGCGACGAGAAAGTGAATAGGCTCTTTATCGCTACGCGGTTACAACATCCTGACAACCTTTACCAAACGCACATGACGTGCGACGGTAAATCAGCGACGCTTTGGTTCGACGCATGGTGTGCGTCCCGTATGCCGTATCGTCAAACCCGATTGACCCTCTCCAGCGATGCACCAGGCGGGCGTATTGATGCGTCGAAAGGTGCGGCGACCCGTGAATGCGACTCGGGAACCGAAAGTCGGAAGACGACAGTCTCGCTAACTTGATCCAGGCTCCCGCACGATCGCGGGTTAGCTCGGTGATTTCGAACTGAACCGGCCGTTGCGTCTTCTGCTGCATCACCATTGCCCGTGACGCGACGCGCTGACCAGGGCAGATATCACGCACTCGCAGTTTGGTCAAATCGCACCCCCTCAACTTGCTATCGATGGCCCAGGTTGAACATCGCAAGATCGCGCGTTCTTGCTGCCAGTTGCAGACGAATCCGGATCGCCCGGATCTCTTTCAGTTTTAGCGGCTGCTTCTGCCCCGTCAACTTGCCTTTATTCCAAGGCACACTCGCCGCGCTGACAGCGGTAGTCGCTTTCATGACGATCTCCTTTCAAGTGAAGGGGGTGCCAGTCTGCGCCGACCACCGGGGGCGATAACCGACCCGCATCAGCCGTTCGTGCTTGTCCAAATGCAATGACTGCTTGCAGACGTTGACGCCATAAAAAAACTTTGCAGCGAATGGATTGTTTACTCCGAGACTGTGTTTGCACCTTCGTACACCAGAATCCAGCATTCGCTTGCAGTCCGAAGCATCGACCGGATGATTGGCTGGGTATGGTTCGTCTATCGACTCGCCGCAGCGGCTGAGCGAAATCCGCAAATCTCATCCTTCACATATCTCGGAGAAGTCTCATGAAGTTGAATTCGTTTTTCCTCGCCAGTTTCGCCTGTGCCACGCTGCTGAGCGCAACGACGTCATTCGCGCAGGACAGCGCCACCGCCCCGTCCGCACCGATCAAGAACGTCGTGCTGGTTCACGGGCTGTTTGCAGATGGTTCGAGCTGGCAGAAAGTGATTCCGCTGCTGCAGGCGAAGGGCCTGCACGTGACGGCGGTGCAGAATCCGACGACCTCGCTCGACGCGGACGTGGACGCGGTCAAGCGCGCGCTTGCGCAACAGGATGGCCCCACAGTGCTGGTCGCGCACTCGTACGGCGGGATGGTGATCAGCCAGGCTGGCGATGATCCGAAGGTGGCCGGTCTCGTGTACATTGCCGCGCGTGCGCCGGACGCCGGCGAGGACTATCCGGCGTTGACGAAGAAATTCCCGGCCGCGCCCGCGTCGGCGGGGCTTCAGTGGTCAGCCGCCGGCTACGGCAAGCTATCCGAACAGGCATTTGTGAAAGACTTCGCCGGTGATCTACCGAGGGCTGAAGCGGAAACGTACTATGCGGTCCAGCAGCCGATTGGCAAGGCGATCACGATGGCGAAGACGACCGTTGCCGCGTGGCACGACAAGCCGACCTGGTATGCTGTGTCGACTGACGATCGGACCATCAACACCGATCTGGAGCGCTTCATGGCGAACCGGATGCACGCCCACACGATCGAGCTTAAGTCGAGCCACGTGTCGCTGCTGTCGCATCCGACTGAAGTGGCAGATCTGATCCTCGAAGCGACCGGCGAGAAGAAGTAAGGCGGTGCTCGCGTCGTCTCGCTTTGGCGCATCGAGCACGAGCGGTCAAGCTGCTGAACAGCTCGCAGGCCCTAGGCAACCGCGAGGCGGAGTTGGGTGAGCGATTGGTCAAGAACGTCCTTGACTGATCGCTTACGGTGAAACTGCTGAAGATTGATGTCAAGTCGATCGGACGCGATCGCCAATGAATGGCCGCTGCACCACTTCGAAGCGATGTTCGAGCGTCTGGGTTGCCGTGCAGGCGAACGACCGATTGCTGTCCGGCCGCCTGCCGCTCGGACTTCGGTCGGTTCGGCCATCTCGAACCGGTTGATGGAAGTTCGAACGCGTTCCCAGCTACGGCGTGGACGGCGTCATTGTGCCGATCATCGGATGGCGCCAATACGCCGATCTCGCTTCGGCTCCATCACGGCGATCATTGACACCCTCATACCGCTTTCCGGTCGCGGTCATCAACTGCGCAGCACGCTGGAATTTCCGGTTTCCGTGAAGTCTGCGAGACATTGAAGATTGGTAGTTTGCGCGCGGCGTGATCGTCAACTATCAAACGGTACGGCGCTGGTGCGACAAATTCGGGCGGCCTTCGCCAGTCGCGTCAAGGCTTCGCGCCGCACGCCCGGCGCCACGCGGCAGACCACCCGATGATGTTTCACTTGTAGCCTTCAAAAGCGCCCCAGACTACGCCCTCATGCAACGGCCACACCGTCGACTTCAGATGGTCGCGCGGGAACGAGGTGATATTCGCGGTACTCAGTCCCGTGTTATCCACCGTGATGATGTCCTGCACCAGGCCTTGAAACCCAGCTCTGAAATGGTTTGCGCCCTTCAGCGCTATGATTTTTCTTTTGCCAGCATCAATGCCGTGCAAGGCGAATGGCTCCATGTCATATATCTGCTCGGCGCGGGAGGCGACGATGATGTCAACACCCTTGATGACCAGGCGGCACATCGCACCCAGGTCGAAGCGGACGCCTTCGAACATCGAACCTGGGCGATTGACGAAACGGCCATCGGTGATCGCCTTCACATAAGCCTCCGCTTCGATCGGCGCTCCCTGGAATCTACCTAGCTTTCCTCCCAGCGAAACGCGTAGTGTCCCGCCAACGCCAACGGCGATCGCTTGCCGGACGACCTCTGCATCATTGATCGAAGCAAAACAGACCGTGTCGGGAGCCGGCGCCGCATCGAGCAAGGCGCGCAACAGATACGTGCCATCGCCTGGCGTGCCTCCGCCGGGGTTATCGGCATACTCGTTGATCACGACAGGACCGGCGCTTGCCGCGAGGGCGCGCGCTACGCCCTCTTCCGGCGACGGGAAGTGCGGGCGAAAATCTTCGCGATGATCCCAGATCCATTGGGCGACCTGCTCTGCGCAGCGCGTCGCCAGCGCCGGGTCGCCGTTGGTCGTGCAAATCGCCGCCGGGCACGGCGATGCGATATCCGCATAGGGAAAGCCATGAAACCACGAGCAATCGATCACGCCTGGCAGCGCTTCGAGCTGCGCACACAGTTCGTTGACTCTGGCCGGCACGAAGCCCTCGTTAGTGGTAACGATATAAGGCAGCATCGGCAACGAACAGACATGCGTGGCCGGCTTCACTTCGCCCTTGATCATCTTGACCATGAGGTCGACGCATTCGACACCACGGTCATAAAAATCGGTGTGCGGATAAAGAATGCAGGGCAGCGAAATATCGACGGCACGCTGCATTTGCTCGGTCATGTTGCCGTGAAGGTCGTACGCTACCGCGATCGGTACATGCGGGCCGACCAAGGCGCGCACGGCAGCGGCCAGATCGCCCTCGATGTCCTCGATGCCATCGGCAACTCCCGCGCCATGCAAGGCAAGCAACACGCCATCAACCGGTAACGCTTGCTCGATGCCTGCGAGAATCGCCTGCTTCATGTGAGCGTAAGCGTTGGCTTCGATAGTACCCGAAGGCGTGGCCTGCCCGAGGAACGTATGAATCAGGACAGCGCCGTGCTTTTGGGCGCCTTCGATATAACCGCCGACCTGATGATTGGAGCCGGTAAAAATGCCTGGAATTTCGTCGCCATAGTATTGCTCGAACGCCGCCAAGGGCGTCTGGCCCACGACATCCGCGGCGTAGGTATTGGTTTCGTGGATGATGCCACCCATGGCGAAACGCATCGGTTTGTCTGTCGTCGACATAATCTTCTCCGGGGATATGGTTTGGGGAGCGCGCACTCAGCGATTGACCAACTTGCGATCGAAGCTCAGCGCCATCAATGCCCCGAACGTCAAGCAGCCGGCGACGATATAGATGGCCGGGTCGGTCGTGTGGAATTCGTCCTTGACCCAGCCGATCAAGTAGGGGCTCACGAATCCGCCGATATTGATGGCGGAGTTAATCACGCCGATGCTGGCCGCCGCAGCGGCGCCGCCGAGAAAAGCCGTCGGCACCGACCACATGATCGGCGAATAGCTGATGATGCCGGCCGCGGCGACTGACATGGTGATCACCGTAAGCACCACGCTATGGCTTGTCCAGACACTGGCGGTGAGGCCTGCGGCGCCCAGCAGCAACACGATGGCCAAGTGCCAGCGGCGCTCGCGCATGCGATCGGAGCTGCGCCCGAAGGTCACCATCGCGACCACGGCCACCAGGTAGGGAATAGCGCTGAGAAAACCGACCGTAGTGCTCGTGGTCACGCCCGATGCCTTGATGAGCGTGGGCAGATAAAAGCCCAGGACATAGAGACCCATCATCGCAGGGAAACCTGTCAGGATAATTTTCCAGATGCGTCCGTCGGTGAAAACTTTGAGCAACGGCATGTGCTCACGCGTCTTCTCGTCCTTCCCGAGTTCATGGACGATCAATTGCTTTTCCTGCGGACTTAGCCAACGCGCGGCGCTAACCGAATTGTCGAGAATGAGCAGCGCGCCGATGGCCAAAGGAATCGTCGGCAGTGCTTCGAGACCAAACATCCATTGCCATCCCGAGTGGCCAGCAACATGATGAAACGTATCCATTAGCCAACCGGAAAGCGGATTTCCAATCAAGCCGGCAATTGGAATGCCCGCCTGAAAGCAAGCCGTCATCCTGGCGCGGCGATGGTTGGGAAACCAATAGGTCAGGTACAGAATCACGCTGGGGTAAAAACCGGCCTCGGCCACGCCCAACAGCAGACGGACGGTGTAGAACTGCCACTGGGTGGTCACGAAAGCCATCAGCCCCGAAAGCAGGCCCCAGGTGATCATGATCCGCGCGATCCAGAGCTTCGCGCCGATACGATGCATGAGCAGATTGCTCGGCACTTCGAAAATCAGATACCCAAGGAAAAAGAGCCCTGCGCCAAGACCGTAGGCCGTCTCGCTGAACCGTAGATCAGTCAGCATATTCAGCTTGGCAATGCCGATATTGATCCGATCCAGAAAGGCGACCACATAGCACAACATCAGGAAGGGAATAAACCTGAGCGCGACCTTGCGGTAAGTCGCCTCCTGAAAGGAGCTCGTATGGACGGCCTCGTCGACGATCGTCGACGTGTCGATTGAGGTTTCAATCATGGAACTGAGTTTCCTTGGCAGTGCATCTCGGTGCGCTAACGCAGGATGCTGTTATGGACGGTTCGCGGCGATGCCCTGCAGGGGTCTCAGGCGAGTTCATCCTGCGCCGCAAGCACTTGGCCTCTCGCCTGAAACTGCTCGTGTTCTTCGCGCGGCACTAACGAACCGCCTGTTGTCCAAACGATATGGGTGGCGCTAGCCATGTGACGCTCCAGCCCGTGCTGGCGAAGATAGGCTTGACCTTGGTCGCTGCGCGTCAGCCATCGCGGTCCGTCGAATCCGGCGGCGGCCGATGGCTCGAGCAGTACGCCTTCGGTTTGCGCCACGCGATGGAGGTGGACATACAGTTGCGCGTCCGTGACGGTAAACACGCCCGAGACCTGAGAGCGCATCAGCCGACTCACCAAAGGCGACGCCTGGCCGACGGCGAGGCCATCGGCTTCGGTGCGATTGTCCAGCCCAATGTCATAGACCGACGTGGACGCAGTCTCGCCCGCCGCCAATTGCACCAACATGCACGGCGACGCCACGGGTTCGGCGAAAAAGCAGTGTACGTGTTCAAAAAAAAGCGCTTTGAGGCCGAAGGTGATGCCGCCGGGCGCGCCACCGACACCGCACGGAATGTAGACAAACAAAGGATGCGTAGCATCTACGGGACGATTCAATGCCGCCAATTGGCTCGCTAGCCGCCGCGCGGCGACTGCATAGCCCAGAAACAGCATCAGGGAATTCTCGTCGTCGACGAAATAGCCTTTGGGGTCAGCGAGCGATTGCGCTCGCCCGGCCGCCACCGCTTGCGCGTAGTCGCCCGCGTGCTCGACCACCTGAACGCCACAACTTCTTAAACGATCCTTCTTCCAGCCCTTGGCTTCCGTCGACATATGCACCACCGATCGAAATCCCAAGGCGGCAGCCATGACGCCGATGCTCAAGCCCAGATTGCCGGTGCTGCCGACGCTCACGGTGTATTGAGCAAACAACTCCCGGGCTGCGTCGCCCGCGAGTGCTCGCCGGTCGCCATCATGGGCGAGCACGCCGTGTTCTAGCGCCAGCTTTTCCGCGAACGCCAGTACTTCGTGAAAGCCTCCACGTGCTTTGACCGACCCGGCGATGGGCAGCGCATGATCGCTTTTGATAAACCACGCAGCGTCAGGCTCAGTAGCGTTTCCCATCGCCTGCTGGAGTTGCTCGACACGCGTCAGCGGCGATTCGATCAGGCCCGCGCTTCTTTGCAATTCGGGAAAGAGATGCGCCATCAGGCCCGCGCAACGTCCTAAGCGGGCATCTGCCTCGTCGATGTCGGCGGCGCCCGGTGAATCTTCAGGCAACGCATTTCCTAGTGCGGCGTTGAGCCACAGCAAAGGAGTACGGTTCTGTAGTCTGACTAATAGATCTGGGGCAATTGCAGGAACGGTGGTAATCACGCCGGGTACCTATGCTTGGTGTTTTGAATGCGGCGAATATAGGGCATGGGCGCCGGCCAAAAAAGCTATAATTTCTATTCAACGCATTAGTCTGGCTAATACATATGCCCCTCGATTCCTCGCTGCTGGGCGGCTTGCGCTGCTTCGAAGTGGCGGCGCGCCTGCTCAGTTTTACCAAGGCGGCGGCTGAGCTGAGCTTGACGCAGGGGGCGGTTAGTCAGCACATTCGACATCTCGAAGACCGGCTGGGTTACTCTCTGTTCACGCGCAAGCACCGCTCCCTTGTCCTGACGCAGAAAGGTGCGACGTTGTTCGAATGCACGAGAAACGCGTTTCTCAGCATGGAGACAACGATCAATAATCTTGGGCGATCCAATGCACCCTTACAGATCAATTGCTCGCCATCATTTGCCTTACAGTGGTTGATGCCGCGTCTGGTCGAGTTTCATCGCCTGCACACGGACATACCGGTGCGCGTGAAGGCTGAATTTCAATTGCTGGATCGACAGACCATGTTGGCCAATGACATCGACGTGGCAATTCGCTTTGATCCCGGGCAGTACGAAACGATCCGCGCGATACCGATACTCGACGAATATCTGCTGCCGGTGGCAACACCGCAATATCTGGCGGAGCACCCCGAGTTTGCCGCGGGTCGATCGCTCAAGGGGATCGAACTATTGCATGACTTCTCGCCATGGGATGGAGCGCCTGAGTTCATCGAATGGCGCACCTGGTTGGAGACTGCTCGGCCCGAATGGCTCGGAGCGGTGGCGGGGCCGCAGTTCAATCTGGCGAGCCTCGCGATCAGTGCGGCCTTGAGTCATCAAGGCGTCGCCGTGGCGCGCACTGCGCTCGTCTACGAAGAGCTCGAGCATGGCCGCCTCGTCAACATCTTTAGCCGCCTCGTGCCTGCGCCGGCCCGCTACATGCTGCTCACCGAGCGGGAGGACGATGCCCGGGTGGCCGCTTTTTCGAACTGGCTGATGGATGAATGCAATCGCTTTAGCGACGCACGGGCCAAGCTGCTGCTATGACAAACATAATCTGAAATGTGCTGCCGCCGGCCGAAGAGTTGGGCCCGGAAATTCGGATGCTCGGGCGTGGGCGTATGCGCCGAAACGGCGGTTAGACGTCGGAATGCAAGGCAAAGTGCAGACCGACACGCGCTACGTGATGAGTTAGCTGGCGGCCAATGCCTGTCACATCCAGCACCTCGCTCGCACTCAATGGGCGGTTGAAAAAGGCCTGCATGGGCCCCTGAATATCACTTTCAATAGTGAGGGCGGCCAGACCCGACTACGCAACGCCGCGCTGAATTTCTCCTTCCTGCGCCGGCTCGCGATCAATCTGTTCGGCACCGATTCCTCACGCGCGCTCAGCTTGCCAAAGAAGCGTAACGCTATACGCACCGCGTGGAGATCTCGAATCAGCGCCTGGTCGCATTCGATGAACGCGGCGTCATTTTCCACCCGTAGGACTACCAGGCAAAGAGGCGAACCCGCTACAGCTGATTGATCCAATTAAAGATCATGCGTCGATCGGAACGCGCAGAGAAGCACTCATCGACCGGTTGAATCCGCAACCCACTCCGGCCATTGGACCCCGCGGCAGCTTACCGAATACCTGCGGACATTAAAGCGTGCGCGCTGGCCGGCACTCGGGACAATAGTTCGCGACTTACATGACGAAATGTCAGTGCGACGGGTGGTGCCAGGTATTGCCGCAGCAGCAGTTGCTACTGGACGTGTGGGGGCCATCCATATCAAGGGCTACGCACGAAGGTCGCGCTGCGCATGCGCCAATTAGCGACAGCGTTCAACAGACCTCCCGACGGACTGCTCAAAGTTGCCGGTTCCGAGCCGCGTTGACGGCATTTTTATGCGTCGAACCGGATCTTTTTCGGCGCCTTGATGCCTCATTTGCTGAAATGACAGCATGCAAACGATATCGAAGGGCAGTGACATGTTACGTTTGCTGATTCCGGTCGTTCATCACGAAGGCGCGCTGAAGGCCGCGCGCCATGCGGCTTTTCTCCTTGCCGAGCGCTGCGTGGCCGGGGGCGAGCTGATGGAAGTCCTCGAGCCGCCAGAACAAGGCCGAATGTCAGCATTCCATTCCCCCGGTGCCTTGCGCCTGCAGCAGAAGCGCGCGATGCTTCGCGCGTTGAAACAGACCTGTGCAATCCTTGACGACGAGGCCAGGGCTTTCGCATCGCAGTATTCACCCGACTTCCGGGAAGGCGCTATGACAGCGTGATCCTGAGCAAGCCAGAGGTTGCCAACCGTGCGCTTGCCAGGTGGTCACCGCGCCTCGAGTTGCGTCATCGCGATGCGGCTCGCGCGGCTCGAAGCGCGGAGGCATCGCAAGCCGCTATCGAAGCATGATTTTCGGCTATCCGCATCGATTTCATCGTAGCGCGTGAATCACGGTCCTGCAGCAAACAACTGACGACGGCGTGAATCGCCGATCAAGACCTGCCAGACAGGATATCTGTACAACATCATCAAACAGGACCAAGGTTCAATCGATCGCCGTACCGCCCCGGGTTGGAATTGACATTTACGTTGGATCCGCATCCTGTTTAACGGCATCCAGATGATCAAACGCATGATCGCCAACAGGCAGATGGGCGGCAGCGGCATCGGGCTGGCTGCGGCCTGATCGGCCAAAGCCAGCGGTTTTCTCCTTATGGTTGACAAGCAAAGGAAATCCATGAAGAAGGGTCTCAAAAAGCTGTTGCTGTGCAGTGTGTTGAGCACCGCGATGGTTGCGACGATGAGTACAGCCGTCAGTGCGGCTGCGGACACCAAACCGCCAATCAAGATTGGCTATGTCGAAGGTTGGGACGACAGCGTCGCAACATCGAACGTGGCCGCACGCATTATAGAGAAGCGACTGGGCTATCCGGTTCAACTCGTGCCTGTGGCAGCAGGTGTCATGTGGCAGGGCGTCGCGCGGGGCGATCTTGATGCGACGTTGTCAGCGTGGCTGCCGGCGACACATGGCGCGTACTGGGAACAGTTCAAAGGGAAGGTGACCGATCTTGGCACCAATTTCAAGGATGCGAAGATTGGTTTGGTCGTGCCGGCTAGCGTGCCCGAGAATAGCGTTGCCGATCTCGAAGCGCACAAAGCGGATTTCAATGACCGTATCGTGGGGATCGACGCAGGTGCGGGCGTGATGAAGAAAGCCGACGACGCCATCAAGGCTTATAACCTCAGCCTGACGTTGATGCCGAGCTCGGGCAGCGCGATGACGGCGGAACTCGCTCGGCGGATGAATGGGAGCAAGCCGGTTGTTGTGACTGGCTGGGCGCCGCACTGGATGTTTGCCAAGTGGAAGCTCAAATTTCTGGACGATCCCAAGAAGGTATTTGGCGGCGCCGAGCATGTTGATTGCGTGATCAACCCGCAGCTCGAGACGAAGGCCGCACCTGTGGTTGCGTTCCTTAAGAAATTCCAGTGGAAACCGGGTGAGATCGATAGCGTCATGCTGGCGACCGAGAATGGCAGCAAGCCTACGGCTGCGGCCGATGCGTGGATTGCGGCGCACGCGGATCGCGTGGATAGCTGGGTTACTGAGACGCAATGACTTCTTGGTTTCGTGGCGCCTACCTGATGTCGGTGGCGAGATCCACCTGCTCTTTTTGCGTGTTTCTCGCGTTCGCGCTGATAGGGGTAGACGTACGTCCCGTTCAAATCATGGTGGTTTGATCCAAAGAATCCCTATTGATCAATCGCTTGTGCAGTCACCGATTGCGCGAAAGCCCCCGAACGGCCGAGCCCTCTGAAAGCCGCTCTGCGCGCGACTACTGCCCTGATTTGCACGGCGGGTACGAAAAGCCACGGAGGCAACAATGTGCAGGCCGGCGCCTGCACCACAAGGACATGAATTCAATGGATTCCCCAAAAGTCGTGGTCAAAGGTCTGTGTAAGGTGTTCGGGAATAATCCCAGGGCGGCGGTCGATCTGCTTGCGCGCGGCGCCACCAAGGACGAGATCTTTTCGAAGACCGGCCAGATCGTCGGCGTTCACAATGTTTCCTTCGACGTTCAGGAAGGCGAGATCTTCGTGTTGATGGGCCTGTCGGGCTCGGGCAAATCCACGTTGATCCGTCTGATTAACCGGCTGGTCGAGCCGACCGCGGGCAAGGTGCTCGTCGACGGCCGCGATATCGCCGCCGTGCGGCGCTCCGAACTGACGTCGCTGCGTCGCACCGACATGAGCATGGTGTTCCAGTCATTCGCGTTGATGCCGCAGCGCACGGTGCTGTCGAATGCCGCGTTCGGCCTCGAAGTGGGCGGCGTGGGCCGCAAGGAGCGGGAAAAGCGCGCGCTGGACGTGCTCGAACAGGTTGGGCTTGCGCCGTTTGCGCAGAAGCTGCCCGCTGAACTGTCGGGCGGCATGCAGCAGCGCGTCGGCCTTGCGCGGGCGCTTGCGGTCAACCCTTCGCTGATGATCATGGACGAGGCGTTCTCCGCACTCGATCCGCTGAAGCGCAAGGAAATGCAGAACGTGCTGCTGGAACTGCAGAAGAACCAGCGGCGCACGATCATGTTCGTCTCGCACGATCTCGAAGAGGCGCTGCGCATCGGCAACCGGATCGCGATCATGGAAGGCGGCCGCGTGGTGCAGATCGGCACGCCGCAGGACATCATCAGCAATCCGGCCGACGATTATGTGCGCGCTTTTTTTGAAGGCGTCGACACGAGCCGCTATCTGACCGCGGGCGATCTGATGCAGACGAACGGCGTGCCGCTGCTGCGCAATCTCGATCAGTCGAGTGTCGCCGAATCGCTGAACGGCAGCGCCGAATTTGCGTTCGTGCTCGACGCTGGGGAACGCATTCAGGGCTTCGTCACACGCGATGCGATCGGCAACGCGTCGCCGCTGGTGAATAAGGTCGAGTGTCTGTCGCGCGGTGCGTCGCTCGATCATGTCGTGTTGCGCGTCTGTGCGAATCCGACCGCGCTGCCCGTCGTCGACGAAGAGGGCTGCTATTGCGGTTCGGTCGATCAGGCGGTGGTCCTGAAGGTTCTTACGCGTCATCGAGGTGCCCATGTCTGAGATCATTCCGCTCGGCCGCTGGGTCGACCAGTCCGTTCACTATCTGCTCGATCACGATGCCAGCACGTTCGATTCGATCGGCAAGGCAATCGAGAGCTTCGCCGCGCTGATCGAACACGGCCTGCAGGCGATCCCGATGTGGGCACTGATGGCGTTCTTCATCGGCATCGGCTTGTGGCGGGTCGGCTGGCGCTTCGCGCTATTCGCGACGCTATCGCTCCTGCTGATCTATGCAACCGGCTTCTGGGACCAGACGGTCATCACGCTGGGCCTCACGCTGTCGTCGACGTTGATCAGCCTGCTGTTCGGCATTCCGCTCGGCATCTGGACCGCGAAGAACAAACATGTCGCGATGGTCGTGCGGCCGATTCTCGATCTGATGCAGACGATGCCCGCATTCGTCTATCTGATTCCGGCGGCGATGCTGTTCGGCCTCGGCCGCGTGCCGGGCATTCTGTCGACGGTGATTTTCGCGATGCCGCCCGCGGTGCGTCTGACGAGCCTCGGTATCCGCCATGTGAATCGCGAGATCGTCGAAGCGGGGCAGGCGTTCGGCTGCACGTCGTGGCAACTGCTGTACAAGGTGCAGTTTCCCAACGCGTTGCCGTCGATCATGCAGGGCGTCAACCAGACGATCATGCTGGCGCTGTCGATGGTGATCATCGCGTCGATGGTCGGCGCGGGCGGTCTCGGCAACGATGTGCTCGCGAGCATCCAGCGTCTGGATATCGGCCTCGGCTTCCAAAGCGGCTTGTCGGTCGTGCTGCTCGCAATCATTCTGGACCGCATTACCGAGAGCTTCGGCCGCTCCCCCGGCACGGCCAGCGCGCCGCGCTTCGCAGGCCTGCGCAGTGTGACGCGCGTACGACGGGAGCGGCCGGTCGCACAGAGCTGAACAGGTAAAGAGCAGCATGCCGCCGCGAAAACCACCAACTTTCGCGACCGCCAGACCTACCGTAAGCATCATGGAGAGTGAAGTGACGTCAGCCACGAATGAATTGCCGTTGCCGAGCCTTGCGCATTTTGGCTTTCTCACGCTGCCCGGCTTTTCGATGATCGCGTGCACGAGCGCGGTTGAGGTGCTGCGCATGGCGAATTACGTCGACCGCGCGCAGCACTATCGATGGTCGATCCTTACGCCCGACGGCGTGCCAGTGCGCGCCAGCAACGGCATCACGCTCAAACCGGCGTGCACGCTTGAAGAAGCGGGCAGGCCGGATGTGCTGATCGTCTGCGGCGGCACGCAAATCCGCAGTGCGGTGGATAGCAGCGTCAGGAAGTTGCTCGGCGATGTCGCGCAGCAGGGCGTACCACTCGGCGGCATGTGCACCGGTGCGTATGCGCTGATGTCGGTGGGGTTGCTCGACAACTACCGCTGCACCGTGGATTGGGAAGACCTGTCCGTGCTGCGCAAGGAATTTCCGCGAGTGCATTTTGCAGACCAACTGTTCGTGATCGACCGCGATCGCCTGACGTGCGCCGGCGGTACCGCGCCGCTTGATTTGATGCTCAATCTCGTCTGCAGCCGGCTCGGGCAGAACGTTGCCGCGCAGATATCGCTCGAGTTGAAATCGTTCGGGCCGACGCCCCGGCCGCAGAGCTGGGTGTCACGCGGCCGATGGCTGCGTTGATGGAGCGAGTGGATGACACAGCCTACGGCGCGCGCAGTGGTGGACGGGCCAACTTCCGTCCGAGGGTTTGATTGGAAGCAGCCGTTCGGCGCCGTCTCGTGAAAACGCTAGCGAGGCCCTATCGATCGACCGTAATTTCCCAGTTTCAAACGGAACGATTTTGTGGGACAGGATCAGCGACGGCATCCCCCATCCGTGCCGCGCCTTTTCGTCTTCCCTTCTGGCTTGATGAGAGTATTGATAGAAATTGCGTCGCGTTCCAGCGCGAGCGGCAGCTCTGCCTTCAAAAGCTCGATCCACGCCCGCGTCTTCGCTTCAAGAAACTTTCTCGAAGGCATCAGCACATAGACACCGACATCAGGCGAGCGCCACTGAGGCAAGACACGCACGAGTTCACCTCTGCGCAACTCGTCCAGCACAGCAAATCCCGGCAACAGCGCAATGCCTAATCCGCTGCAAGCCGCGCGCCGAACCACCTCTGGATAATTGCCGACCAGCGGCCCCGCAGGCTGAATCGAATAAGCCGTCTTCCCATCCGTCAACTCCCAATCGAGCGTGGTCGACGGGTTGACGAGGCGCAGGCATGCATGGCCGGCCAGGTCGCTTATGGTCTTCGGCGCTCCGTAACGCGCAAGATAGTCCGGCGCGGCGCACAGCACCCCGTGAACCGAACCCAGCCGTTGCGCAACGATGCTCGAGTCCGACAGTCGTTGCGTGAGATAGACGCTTACATCCACGCCTTCCGCGAGCAGATCAGGCACGTATTGCGAGGCACTGTACTCCACGCTCACCGCGGGATACATCGAACAGTACTTCGCCACGAGCGGCGCCACGTACCGATCGCCGAAGCTCGCCATGCAGAGCACCCTCAGTCGCCCTGTCGGCTGGATGCGCGCTCCGCTCGCTTCGCTTTCCGCTTCCGTCACCAGTTCGAGGATCGTTCGGCACTGGCTCACGTAGAGCTCGCCGGCTGTCGTGACCGACATGCGTCGCGTCGTCCGCTGGAGCAGCTTCGTCTGCAAACGATTCTCCAGCTCGGAAACGAGCCGCGATACCTGCGCCGTCGTCAGCTCCATGTGCGTGCTCGCCGCCGTGAAGCTGCCAGCGTCCACTACCCGCACGAACGCCGTCATCGCGTGCAGCAATCCATAGTCGAGATTCTTGCGCATGACGTAACAATTTTTCGGATCAGACGGTATTTTCGCACAGAGAGCAAGTAGTTAGGATCAGCCCGTACGTCGATGCACGACGTCTGGGCCCCTGAAACAAGCATTGGGGGCAAAGCCTGATTGATTCGTTCGATATCGAGGTGATCCTATGAACGGCGCTGAAAGTCTGTTGCATTCGCTGATCGCGAGTGGTGTGAATGTTTGCTTCGGGAACCCGGGCACGTCCGAGATGCATTTTGTGGCGGCACTGGATGCAGTCGACGGCATGCGCCCTATTCTCGGCCTGTTCGAAGGCGTCGTCACCGGCGCCGCCGACGGCTACGGAAGAATGGCGGGCAAGCCCGCCGCCACCTTGCTCCATCTCGGCCCCGGCCTTGCAAACGGGCTGGCCAATCTTCACAACGCACGCCGCGCGTCGAGCCCGGTCGTTAATATCGTCGGCGATCATGCATCGACGCATGCCCGCTTCGAAGCACCGCTGACCTCCGATATCAAAGGCTTCGCGCGGCCCGTCTCGCACTGGATTCACTCGTCGAGCAGTGCGTTGACCGTCGGCGCCGATGCCGCCCGGGCGGTGCAGGCTTCCATGGAAGGCGCGGGCCAGGTTGCGACGCTCATCCTGCCTGCCGACACGGCCTGGTCGCAGGCCGACGCTGCTGCCGCGCCACTGCCCACGCCGGCGCCTGCGCTGGTGAGCGGCGAAACCATCGATCGTATTGCCGCGCTTGCCCGCACCGGCGTGCGGACCGCTTTCCTGCTGAGAGGCAAGGCCTTGCAGGAACAGGGGCTGCGCGCGGCTGGCCAGATCGCTGCAAAGACCGGCGCCCGCCTGCTCTGCGACACCTTCGCTCCGCGTTTGCAGCGTGGCGCCGGACGCGTGCCGGTCGAGCGCCTGCCCTACTTCGCTGAACAGGTAGTCGAGTTCCTCGCGGGCACGGAACTGCTCGTGCTGGTCGGTGCACAACCACCCGTCAGCTTCTTCGCCTACCCGGACAAGCCGAGCTGGCTGACGCCGCAAGGTTGCCGCATCGCGGTCCTGGCTCATCCGCATGAAGACGGCACGGCCGCACTCGAATCGCTGGTCGAAGCGCTCGGCGCGCAGCATGCCATCTCACGTGCAAGCGATCGTCAGGATATCGAATTTTCTCCGAATGGCCCACTCGACGGCGAATCGATCATGCGTAGCGTCGCGAGGCACCTCCCCGAGAACGCCATCATCACCGAAGAGGCGTCTCTGGCCATGGCGCACTACGGCCTGACCGAGTCGGCCGCTCCGCATGATTTCCTCACCCTCACTGGCGGCGCGATCGGCAGCATGATGCCCGTTTCGATCGGTGCCGGCGTTGCGTGCCCAGAGCGCAAGGTCGTCAACCTCGTGGGCGACGGTAGCGCGATGTACACGCTTCAATCTTTGTGGACGATGGCGCGCGAAAACATCGACGTCGTGACCGTCATCTACTCGAACGGCGGCTACAGGATTCTCGCGAACGAGCTCAAGCGCGTAGGCGCCCGCACGGATGGCGCTCATGCCGCCTCCATGTTCGATCTCGGCAATCCGTCGCTCGACTGGGTCGCCCTCGCACGGGGCATGGGCGTCGAGGCCATCCGTGCCGAATCGAGAGAAACCTTCGATAGCTCGCTCGCGCACGCGATGAAGCGTAGGGGCCCAATGCTGATCGAGGCGGTCATCTGAGCGGCGCCTTCGTGCCCAGTCGTTTGCTCGAGTCATTGAAAACCAAGGAGAAGTCAATCATGCCGATTAATTTCAGGCTGCCGGCCGAGCCGTCTGCCGCCCGGATCCACGCCCAACTCGATGCCATGAAAGCGGCGCAGCTCAGGGACGGAGCGCCTTCGGCCGCACTGCGCAAGGACCGCATCGATCGCGCAATCGCCCTGTTGCGCTCGAACAAGGGCGCACTCGTCGACGCGATCAGTGCCGACTATAGCTGCCGCGGCAAGCAGCAGACCTTGCTCGCCGATATCCTCGCGTCGATCGAGGGATTGCGCTTCAATCGCGAGCATCTCGATGCATGGATGGCGCAGCCGGCCACGACCGAGCCATTTCCCGGCGTCAAGGCAAAGGTCGAGTATCAGCCGCTTGGCGTCGTTGGCATCATCAGTCCGTGGAATTTCCCCATCGTGCTGGCATTCGGGCCGCTCGCGGGCGCGTTCGCGGCGGGCAACCGCGCCATCATCAAGCCGTCCGAGCTGACGCCCGTCACTTCGGAGCTGCTGGCCGAGCTGATCGCGCGTGCCTTCGACAGCGACGAGTTGACCACCGTGCTCGGCGGTGCAGAAACGGGCGCGGCGTTCAGCGCGCAGCCGTTCGACCATCTGGTGTTCACGGGCAGCACGCAAGTCGCGCACAGCGTCATGCGCGCGGCATCGGGCAACCTCGTGCCCGTGACGCTGGAGCTTGGCGGCAAGTCGCCCGTTCTCGTGAGCAAGGACGCCGACCTGCAACGCGCCGCGCAGCGCGTCATGACGGTGAAGACATTCAACGCCGGGCAGATCTGCCTCGCGCCGGACTATGTACTGATCCCCGCCGGGCGCATCGATGCGTTCGTCGAGCACGCGAAGGCGGCGGTCTCGCAGATGTATCCGTCCATTCGCGAGAATCCCGATTACACGGCGATGATCAACGTGCGTGGGTTCGAGCGCCAGCTCTCGCTCGTCGACGATGCGCGTCAGCAGGGCGCCAAGGTCGTGAGCCTCGCCCCTGCGGACGAAGACCTCTCTGATCCCGCAGTGCGCAAGATGGCGCCGACCCTTATCACCGGGACGGCCGATACGATGCGCGTGATGCAAGATGAGATTTTCGGTCCGGTACTGCCGGTAGTGACCTACGAAACGTTTGACGAAGCGCTGGCGTATGTCAACGCGCGCCCGCGCCCGCTCGCACTCTACTACTTCGGCGATGACGCGGCCGGGCACGAGCAGGTTTCGGCGCGGACCACGTCGGGGGCGCTCGTCGTGAATGATGCGATGACGCACGTGTTCTTCGACACGCTGCCGTTCGGTGGCGTAGGCGCATCCGGCATGGGCCACTATCACGGTGAGTACGGTTACCGCACGTTCAGCCACGCGAAGCCCGTCGTGGTTCAAAGCGCGGGCGGCGAATCGAATCTCCTGATGCGCGCGCCGTATCTGGCGGCTACCGAGGCCGCTGTCAACGGCATGATCGACGGCTGACGTCTGTCCGGCCGCCACGTTCGCGCAGCGAAGGGCAGGTCTCTGTCCGGACCGCCCTCGTTGAAGCCCTCATCCCGCATTGAGTCGCAACAAACCTCCCCTGATGGGGGGATCGTCGTGGCGACGCAAAAGCGCGGAAGATTGGAGTGCGAAGCGATCTGGCTTTCGCTCCCCGAAAGATTTAGAAATCTCATCGCAGCAATGCGGGGCGATTGTTGGACAAGCTCGGCGAGCCGCCTAAGATTTGCCGCAGCAATCTCTAAACGGAGTTTTCCATGCCAATGACACATGTCTCGATGCGCACCGGTCAGTCTGCGCAATTCCGCAACGCCGTCCTGAAGAGCATTCATGAGTCGCTTCACGAGGCCCTGGGTATCCACCCGGAAGCGTTCTTCATGACGATCACCGAACATGAGGAAGCCAACTTCCTCGCGAACATGACGTTCCCGTTCGAACGGAGTCCGAACCTGCTGCTGATCCAGATCACGCTGACCGCCGGCCGGGGCGCCGAAGACAAGAAGCGCTTCTACGAGCACCTCGTCGCGAAGCTTCAGACCAGTTCCGGCGTAGATCCGGCGGATGTCTTCATCAACATCATCGAGGTCGCCAGCGAGAACTGGTCGCCCGGTAAAGGGCTGGCGGGCCGCAACTCCGTCATTCCCGCCACCGGCGCGCCGGCAACGACGGCCGCCAGTTAATCCGCGGACGCCCTCCTCCTTTACGTCGTTCCTCATTCAATCCGGAGTCACCATGCCGAAGCAATATGCCGTTCCCCTTTCGCCCCGCGGTCTTTCGAGCATCGCGCCCCCGCCGCCCTGGCACTATGCCGGCGACTTCATCCTCGTCGAGTTCTGGGCCGATCCCGCCGCTGCGGCTGCGGTGCTCCCCGCAGGTCTCACCGCCGATCCGGCCTCGCCAGGCCATGCAACGGCCCTGTTCATCGACTGGCAATTCACGGCCGCTGACGATGAGATGGTCGATCCGGCGCGCTATCAGTACCGCGAGTTCTTCATCCTCATTGACGCCCTGTACGACGGCAAGCCGGTCTCGTATTGCCCGTACATCTTCGTGGACAACGATTCCGCGATGATGCGCGGCCTGATTCAAGGTTTCCCGAAGCGCTATGGTCAGGTGCATCAGACGCGGACGTTCGCTGTGCGAAGCCCGGCGGCAGCGCCGGTCGCTGCCGGTACGCGCTTTGCCGCCACCGCATCGGCCGCAGGCCAGCGTCTCGCGCGCGCCGAAGTGAAGCTGGAGTCGGCCGTGGAAGACGTGTCGAAGCTGAGCCTCGCCGGCCGCCCGGTTGTCAATCTGCGTTACTTTCCGCGTCTAGCCGCCGGCCAGCATGAAACGCCGGCCGTGAACGAACTCGTGCTTTCGGTCATGGACAATGCGCAAATTGCCGACGTGTGGACCGGAGAGGGCACGCTCTCGCTGCCGCTCGCAGAAGGCGAAGAGATTTCAGATCTGGCGCCAGTGCGCGTCGGCGCCGGCTTTCGCGGCTCGATGGCGTACAGCGTGACGGACCTCAAGACGCTTGTCGACAACTCGAAATAAGCCGCAAAGGCAATCCGAGGGCTGCGGCGCCCCCGTCGACGCGGGGGCGCCTTTTCGAGTTCTCTTGCAATGCCCCTCTCAATGTTGATGAACGTGCTGGACTCGTGCCGAAGCGGCGACAGCCAGAGACGCCGGGCGGCACGCGGCATGGCGAGACGCGAGCAGGACTTTTCACGGCGTTCGTCCGATAATATGCCCGTGGCGCGGACAATCAGCACCGCGCTCGAACATCGATACACCCTGATCGCCGCCAATGGCTCTCATGACCGACACGTCCGATTCAATGCGGACGAACCAGTGGTTCAGCGCCCTGCCAGCCGCGGAGCAGGAGGCTCTGATCCGACGAAGCGACCTGGTCACGCTGGGCCCAGGGGAATATCTGTTCCACCGGGGTGATGCGCCAACTGGCTTCTACGGGATCGTGAGCGGCCGGCTAAAGGCGTTCACACTCCGCGAAGACGGCAAGGAGGCGATCCTCTCCGTCATCGAAGCGGGTAACTGGTTTGGACAGACATCCCTGACGAGCAGGCAACCTCGGCCACGCGATGTCGTGGCGCTCGACCGTTCCACTATCTTCGTGGTGAGAACGACCGCCTTCGAAGAACTGATGCAGAGCACCGCATTTGTCCGCGCGATCGCCGAATTGCAGTCGATTCATATGAACTGGCTCTATCGCATTGTCGAAGACGCCACGCTCCATTCGACGCGCGCACGCATCGCCCGCCGCCTGCTGCTGTTAGCCTCAGGCGACGTCACGCTCTCGCCCCAGTGCCGACAGGACGTGAGCCTTTCGCGGGACACGCTGGCGATGATGCTCGGCATCACACGCCAGACGCTCTCTCTGGAACTCAAGGCCATGGCGGAAAAGGGCGCAATCACACTCCGTTACGGTCGAATTGAAATCCGCTCGAAAGACATACTCGCGTCCTTTCAGGACGATTGATGATTGCGCCTGGCAATCGCATCCAGCGCTCACAGCCAAGAAAGTTTGCCGGCCTAGAAGAGGTGCCGCAAGCCAGCCGTCACACCAAGCTGTGTCGACGTGAAGGCCGAGCTCACGGCGTTGATGCCCTGGAACTGCGCGCCGATCATGCCGCCCCGGTACTGCGAGTAGTCGACCTCCAGGTACGTATCCGTGCGTTTCGACCAGTTATAGTCGGCGAGAAGCTGGAATTGCGTTGCGTTGCCATCCGCAGACGGGGTCTTGCCGGTCTGGATCGTGCGCCAGACGTTGGCCGAAAGATGCGTCGCAAGGCCGATTTGCTGGGTCACGCCGCCAAAGAACATCTGCCGCACGCTGAAGGTGTTGAACTTCAGGGCGGTCAACGCGGGCTCGGTGAACGGGCCGTTCGGGAAGTTCCCGACAAAGCCCGCATCCTGCCGATTGACGGCCCAGCCGGCGGTCACCGTGGTCGAGTCGAAGGTGTATGACCCGCCGGCAGTCCAGGATTTGAAGTGCGCCGAGGCGTTCACGGCGTCGCGCGAGTCGAGATAAGCGACGGCGAGGTTCAGCGGCGCCCCAGGCAGATACAGGAGCGACGCGCCAATCTGACTGCCCGCGCCGAAGTGGCCCGCCGTGCCGCCAAACGCATAGGAAACTTCACCGGTCAGGTACTGCCAGCGCGCTGCGTACTTGACCATGTTGCTCGTCCATACGCCTTGGGCCATCGTGACTTCGGGACGGAACTGATAGAACGTGGGCAGCCAGCGGTTCGTCGCGAAGGCGCTGACCACAGCGTCGGACAGGGGATTGATCTGGCGTCCCATCGTCAGTTTGCCGTAGGTGTTCGACTGGAGCCCGACAAAGGCAGTGTTGAAGAACGGATAGGCCGGGTCGGTTTGGCCGGAATTCGGGAAGAACCGGTTCTCCATGGTGAACACAACCTTGGTGCCGCCCCCTATGTCTTCCGCGCCCTTGATGCCGAACGTGCTCTCGCTCGCGCCACTCACCATCTGAACCCTGGAATCGCCTGCCGGATTCGCATGCGTCGTATAGCGAATGCCCGCATCGACCAGTCCGTAGAGCGTCACAGACGTTTGTGCAGCCGCCGAAACGGAATACAGCGTCACGACCGAGATTGCGCCGGCCAGTGCGTGCAGGCGCAGCCCTGCTGTATCGCCACGATTTCTCCTCTTGCTGCGGTTACGCTTTCCCGAAACAGCATTGCCCAACAATCTCCTAGCCTGCCTCATGTGACAACTCCAACCTTATGTTTATATTGGACTACGAATCATTCAGAGCCGAACCTTCGCTCACGCACCTGGACTCGGTGTGAGGTGAGCTTCGCTAGTGCGCGTCGCTCCCATGTACACACCTTGCCCGGGAAGTCGCGCTCAAACCGTCAGAAAACTTACATTTCCCGACAGGCTTGCACTGCGGTCCGCGACGCAACGCTCGCAGTGGGATGGATTCGGACGGGATAACCCCGAAAAGGCAAGAAATCTGGCAGAGTTCGACGCAATCAGCGCGATACCCTTCGGCGCCGTTCGGTGCGCACCTCGAGGCAGGTGTGGCGCCACCGCGACAACGCGGTTCAAGCCGCGCTCTCTACGTGCCGCACGTCGCGAGAATGTCAGGGCCGACCGCAGCGATATCCGTGCATCCGCATAGCGCCATGGTCGTATCGAGTTCGGCCGCGATGATCTCGAGACTCTTGCGCACGCCGCCCTCTCCCGCTGCCGCGAGGACATACAGGAACGCCCGGCCGATCATCGTGCCGCGTGCGCCCAACGCCACGGCCTTCAGCACGTCCTGGCCGGTCCTGACGCCGCTGTCGAGCCACACTTCGACGCGCTCGCCCACGGCGGCCACGATAGCGGGCAACGCCTGAACGGAAGAAACCGCGCCGTCCAGCTGACGCCCGCCGTGATTCGACACGACGATGACATCGGCCCCGGCTTCGACGGCGCGCCGCGCATCGCGCGTATCCAGAATCCCTTTCAGGATCAGCTTCCCGTTCCAGAGCTTGCCAATCCATTCGATGTCCGCCCAGGTCATGGTCGGGTCGAACTGGTCTTTCACCCAGGAGGCCAGCGAAGACATGTCGTCGACACCCTTGACGTGGCCGACGATGTTGCCGAAATGGCGGCGCTTCGCCCGCGCGATGCCCCACGACCAGGCCGGCTTGGCCGCCATGTTCAGGAGATTGGCGAGCGTCATACGCGGCGGCGTGGAAAGGCCGTTCCTGACGTCCTTGTGGCGCTGACCGCCGACCTGCAGATCCATCGTGACGACGAGCGCGGTGCAGCCCGCGCCTGCGGCGCGCTGAATCAGCCGCTCGATGAACGCCCGGTCGCGCATGACATAGAGCTGGAACCAGAACGGCGCGGCAACGCTCTGCGCGACATCTTCGATCGAGCAAATGCTCATGGTCGACAGCGTGAACGGCACGCCAAAGCGCTGCGCGGCGCGCGCCGCAAGGATTTCGCCGTTCCCTCTGATCATCCCGGTAAGCCCTGTCGGCGCGAGCGCGACCGGCATCGCGACCTGGCGGCCGGCCATGACGGTCTCGAGTTTCCTCGCGTCGATGTTGACGCCGACACGCTGGCGCAAACGGACTTGCCGTAAATCGGCTTCGTTGGCGCGATAAGTCGACTCCGTGTACGAGCCGGAGTCCACGTAGTCGTAGAACATACGCGGAATGCGCCGCTCGGCCACGGCGCGAAGATCTTCGATGCATGCGATCGGGTTGGACATTGACTCACTCCAGTTGGATCGGAGTGATGCTACTTGCCCGCCTCGCTCGCATCCGCGACATTTTTTCCGGAGCGCCCCGAAAGATATTCCGAGGCCTCCTCGCTCGCCCGCGCGCAAATGCCAACCAGCCAGTCCGCGAACTCGCCCGCGGCCCCGTACGATGAGTGAGGCATCAGATAGTACGGCGGCACGGGGCACGTGATAGCGGGAAAGAGAGCCACGAGTGAGCCCGCCGCCAACCAGGGAAGGGCAAGCGTTGGCCTCCCAAGCGCAATGCCCTGGCCGCTCACCGCGGCTTCGAGCAACAAGCCAAGGTCCATCAGCCTCGGGCCACTCTCCGGCTCCGCCCAGTCGAGGCCAGCGGCGTGCAGCCACGGTGTCCAGGGTTCCAACGAGGTTCGCAGCAGCGGCGCCGACGCCAGATCCTCCGGATTGCGCAGCGGCTCGATCGACCTCAGGAGCGTTGGCGCGATCAGCGGCGTCGCGCAATCGCGCATCAAGATCGTGCAGCCGGCTTCGACGGGGTCGCCGCCTCGAATCCACAAATCGGTATCGCCGGGCGGGCTGTCCGGATATGGCGTACTCAGGACGAGCTCCAGGTCCACGGACGCGTAACGCCCCGTGAACTCCTGGAGCTTCGGGGCGACGATCTGGCGTGCAAAGGTCGGCGCGCACACGCGCAGGCGCTCTTTGCGCTGGTCATCGGGCTGATGCAGCGGCACCGCCGCCAGCATCCGCAAAGGTCCAACCACTTGCTGAAGATACTCTCGCCCGATGTCGGTCAGCACCAGCGTTCTGCCGCTTCTGTCCAGCAGTTGCACGCCAAGCAACTGCTCGACCGCGGCGACGCGCTTGGCGGCCGCACTGCCAGTCACGCAAAGCATCTCGGCCGCGCGCTCGAACGTGCCATACCGGGCGGCGGCCTCGAATGCCAGAAGCCCATCGAGAGAGGGAACGCGAAGACGGGCGAGGTTCATATCCGAGGATCCAGTCGAACGATCCAGAAGATCATCGACGCAAAGCGAAACGGCACGGACCGCACCGCGTCAGTAGAAAAACCCCGAACTGTTGGGTTTCTTGCAGTCTGGCCGTTGACGTCAGGGTAACTTCGTCGACTTGCTCTCCCATTGTATGCGGCAGGCTCGACATGAAAAAGCTGTTCTCCCCAGACCCAACCCGGATTGGCCGCCCCGAAGGCCCGCCCGCCGATGACGCCGTGCCCGAGGCGCTGCTCGATGGTACGCCGGCCCCGTTGAAGTCGGCGCTAGAGAATCTGCTGGGAAACGGGCGCGTACTCCATCGCGTCGTCGACCTCGTTCGCTACGCGTCGGACGCAAGTCCGTACCGGCTCATTCCTCAGGTGGTGGTCGAAGCGCACGATGCCGATGACGTCGCGAAGGTGCTGAAATTCTGCAGCGAAACGGGGCGCCACGCGACCTTCCGGGCTGCCGGCACGAGCCTCAACGGACAAGCCCAGTCAGATGACATTCTGATCGACGTCCGCAACCATTTCGCCGGTATCGTGTCGATTGCGAAAGACGGCACGCAGCTCAAGGCGCGTGCGGGCACCATCCTTGCCCACGCGAACGTCCACCTCTCATGCCACGGACGCAAGCTCGGCCCCGATCCCGCCAGCGCCAATGTCTGCACCTTGGGCGGCGTCGTGAGCAACAATGCCGGTGGCATGCGCTGTCGCGTCAGTCAGGATGCCTATCACACGGTCAGCGCAATGAGCCTCGCGCTCGCCTCCGGCACGAAGATCGACACGACAAGCGCCGACGCCGAACGACAGTTCGCCGCGCAGGAGCCCGCGCTCGCCGCCGGCCTGATGTCCCTCAAGTCCGAGATCATGGCCGACCAGGCGTTCGTCGAGCGAATCCGCCAGAAGTACGCTATTCGCAACACGCACGGGTTCAGGCTCGACGCCTTCCTCGATGGCGATACGCCGCTCGGGATTTTCCGGCGCCTGCTGGTCGGCTCGGAAGGGACGCTGGGATTCGTCTCCGACGTGACCTTCGAAACCGTTCCGAGCGCGCCCGTGACGAGCGTAGCCTGGCTCGCATTCCCGTCGATCGATGCCGCCATTGCCCTGGTGCCGGAACTCGTGGAACGCGGGGCGCAGGCCGTGGAGCTGATGGTCGCTCCTGCCTTGCGCGCCGCCGCCGAGGCCTTTCCCGGCACGCCGGACTATTGGCGAACGCTCGACCCCGAAGCCGCGGCGCTGCTGGTGGAATTGGGCGCCCAGGACACCGCAGAGCTGACGGCCAAAGCAGCGGATATCTTCGAATTGGCCTCGAAAGCGAACCTGATTGCGGACCCGATCCTGACCAACCGCACGGAGGCGATCGAGCTTGCCTGGTTCGTGCGCGAAGGATTGCTCGGCCTCGTCGGCAAGCAGCGCCCGGTCGGATCGATGCTGATCGTCGAAGATGTCTGCTTCCCGCCTTCGAAACTCGCGCATGCCACGCGCGACCTTCAGGCGCTGCTGCGGCGGCACGGTTTCATTCCCGGCGTGGCAGGCCATGCGGCCCACGGCAACCTGCACTTCACGCTGACCGCAAAGCTCGACAAAGAAGAAGAACGCTCGCGCTACTCGAAGTTCATGGAGGAACTGGTCCAGCTCGTCGTCAAGCAATACGACGGTTCGCTGAAGGCTGAACACGGAACCGGGCTCAACATGGCGCCGTTTCTCGAGCAGGAATGGGGCGAGCGCGCGACGGCGATGATGTGGCGGGTCAAGCTGCTGGCCGACCCTCATGGTGTGCTCGCGCCCAACGTCATCCTCACACGAGACAAGCAGATTCATCTGAAGGGCCTCAAGACTCAGCCTGGCATCGAGACTACGGCCAATGCGAGCTTGTGTATCGAATGCGGCTTTTGCGAGTCGGTCTGCCCAAGCCGCAACGTCACGATGACGCCGCGGCAACGTATCGTTGTGCGAAGGGAAATGGCTCGCCAGCCGGAGGGGTCGGGTCTGCTTCAACGCCTTCAGGAGCAGTACCAGTACGACGCGATTCAAACGTGCGCGGGAGACGGCACCTGCGGGCTCCCCTGCCCGATTGAAATCAACACGGGCGAACTGATGCGCGAGTTCCGTCACGCGACGCAAACCGCCAGGTCGGAAGGCGCCGCACGCTTCGTCGCGCAGCGCTGGGATGGCGTCGAACGGGCAAGCAAGGTCGCCCTGCACGGCGCTCGCTACATGGGCGAAGCGCTTGGCTGGAAGACCGTGCGTGCCGTGGCCGACACGGCCCGCCGGTTTGCCAGCAACGACATCGTTCCGACCGTCCCCGGCCCGCTGCCGAAACCGGCCCGCGCCCTGCCGGTCACCCGTCGCGACACCGCGGACGCGGTCTACTTCACCGCGTGCGTCAACCGGATGTTCGGCCGCGATCCCGATGCGCCCGACGACGCGCTTTCGATCCAGGAGGCGCTCATCGCCGTATCGTGATGAACTCCACAAGCAGGATGCCGGATTCCCGCAAAGCCTTATGGCGGAAGGCAGCCGATTCCAACAAACGTCTGGAAAGCCGCGCCAGGTTTGGATCCCACAAACCACGGCCACATCCTACCCATACTGCAAAATCAATGGCCGCGACAGACCAGAAATAGACGCGCGCGTTGGTTCCTATCCTGTCTCCGGCCTGGCCCCGAATCCTCGCTCAATTATCCGCGACGCCTCGCGAGGAAGAGACAATTGTCCGTGTGCGTCCAACTTTGCGTGGCCGCCACACTCGATTGGTGTTCAATCATTCAGACGGCCTTGCGCAGGAAGCCCTGATTACCACCGTTGCGGTTGGGCGCGAAACCATTGGCCTGCAGGGTCTCTTCCACCGTGTCGTAGAACACGCCGATCTTGCTGATTTCGCGCGCCTGCTTCGCGGTGGCCACCTCGCGGCCGAACTCGCGCGAGATACGCACCAGTTGCTCGATCTGCTCGACCGTGCTCATCTTCTTCGTGCGCGTCTGGTTCCAGAGGCAGTCCTCGGTGCCGCAGCGCACGTGCAGGCCCATCGCAATGCCCATCATGTTGACCGGCAGCACGTTGCGCACTGAACTCTCCACTGTCAGCACCGCGCCGTCCGGCGTGGCGCGCACGAAGTTGGCCAGGTTGTAGATATTCGGTGCGTCCATGCCGCCGCTGATCGCCACCCAGTTCATGACCAGCGGGCCCTTGTAGATGCCGCGCCGGATCAGCCGTTCAACTGACTCGAAGCTGTTGATGTTGTAGCACTGGAAAGCGCTCTGGATGCCGGCCTCGCTCAGGCGGCGAATGTGCTCTTCGGCCCAGCCGGGCTGAGCCGGCACTGTCATCTCCTTGTAGGCGTTGAAAATCGCGGGATTTTCCCGGGACGTGCCCTTGAAATCCGCCAGTTCCGCATGTTCGGTGACGTTCATCTGCGAGGTGTTGATCGTCACCGTGACCTGATCGGGCTTGGGATCGAGTTCGGCCAGCATGTGGCGCGTGTCGTCGCTCAGCCACTTGGCGGCGGCCCCGTCGGTCTCAGGCGCGAAGCTGATCGAGCCGCCCACCTGGATGACCATTTCGGGCACGCGGGCGCGCACGCCGGCGATCAGCTCGTTGAACTTCGACAGGCGTTTGCTGCCTCTGCCATCGAGTTCGCGCACGTGCAGGTGCAGCACAGTGGCGCCGGCGTTATAGCAATCCACGGCCTTCTGGATCTGCTGCTCCATCGTGACCGGGATGTCCTCAGGGAAGTCGGAGGGCAGCCATCCTGGGGCATAGGGCGCCGCCGTGATGATCAGGGGTTGCTGGTTTTCAGGGTAAAGGGAACCGTCGAGAAAATTCATGTCATGCCTCCAAAGGCAGGTCGGGAGTAAGGAAATAAATCGGGGGATGAGGTTGGTAGGCGAAACGTTCAGTAGTGCTTGTCGCCGACAATTCCGGCACGCTCCATCTTGCGTGGCGCGGGCCAGCAGTCCATCACCATGTCGTGCTGCGTGCTTCGGGTGTCCCAGATCGCGACGCTGTCGGGTTCTCGCTGGAGTACCCGCGGGTCACCGATGTGGTGAAAGCGAATAACCTTAGCCAATGAAATCTCCTGTCACCCCAATTCGAAACAGCCGTCGCAGGGACAGTGGCGTGGAGAATTTTCTGGCACCGTATCGAAAGGTGCTTGACACACGGCGTCACGGCTTGACCGCCTGCGGCAGTGAAGCAGAGGTCCTCTGCTTCGCTGCCAGCCAACCGTGAAAACGGGCGGCCACGGCGAAAGGCTCAGACCGCGGCGCCAGTGCTCAGGGTGCCGGCAAGGGCCGGCGCCACATCCAGCTTCACATCGGAGATCCTGGCCGCATCCGCGTCATAATTGCGCATTGCGATGACAAAAAACACCGCAGCCAATACGCTGCACAGAGGAATGAATGTCAGTGCGTGCTGCAAACCCCATTGGTCGGACAGGACACCCGCCAGGAACGGACCCACTGCCAGGCCAAACACGTTTTGAAACAGGGAAAGTACGGCCGCACCGGTAGAGCGCACACCTGGGTGAATGACGTCCATGGCGACGCCGGCAACCACACCGACGGTGCAGTTCATGAAAAAGCCGCCGAGAACGATCAGCTTGAACTGTGTGTCACTCGCGTATGTGCCGCCAAACGCCACCACGAAGATCACCGATGTGATCAGGCACAGTACGGACAGCGCGGGCAGCTTGTTGCGCGGCTTGCGAACTGTCAGGCGCCCCACCACAATGCCCCAGAACGTGCAGCTAAAGGCGCCGACCAATACCACCGCTGCCGCCGCCTTGCCTGCAGCCTCCGGGGCCATGCCGTGGAAACGGTTCAGGTAGCTGGGCAGCCACGACCAGATGGCCGACACCGTAATCAGTTCTGCCGCTGCTCCAGCACAGAGCCACAGCAGCGTGCGCGTGCGCGCCAGCGTGCCAAAGATGTGCTTGAGCGTCCCACCCAGAGACTGGGTCACCTGGTTCGAGCCTGGCGTCAGCGCCACTGTCTTGTAGTCGCGCACGAGCAGATAAAGCAATGCCAGCACGAGCCCTGGTACACCGACCACACCAAAGGCGGCCTTCCAGCCCCACCTGGCCGCGATCATGCCTCCCAACACCACGCCCAGGACTGAACCTAGCGATGGAGCAGCGAAGAAGGCGCCGAGCACGGCACTGCGCAAGCGCTTGGGAAACAGTGTCGAGATAAGGGCCGCTCCCACTGAACCATAGCCGGTTTCACCCGCCCCCACCATCGCACGGGCCACAAACAATTGACTGTAATTGGCCGTGAACATACACGAGATAGTGGCCAGGCTCCATGCGATCGCCATCACGACGATGCTCTTCACACGGCCCATGCGGTCGGCCACCAGCGCTACCGGCAATCCGCCCGCCCCCACTACGATGGAAATGATGGAGACCAGTGAACCCAGCTGTTTGTCGCTCAGGTGCCATTCGCTCTTGATGTGGGGAAATAGCGAGACGATCACCTGTCGGTCGATAAAATCGAACATCATGAGCGCGAAGGTCAGCGCAAATGCAAACCAGGCTTGCCCCCTGCTCGTCAGGTAGTCGTCGTTGTTGTTGCCGCCCCCCCGGCCATCGGGTATCGCGTCCATGCTTGTCTCCTAATACTTTTTAAATACCGGCCACGGCCGTGGCGCCTCGCGTGTTCAGACCGCCTTGCGCAAGAAGCCCTGATTACCACCTTTGCGGTTGGGCGCGAAGCCGTTGGCCTGCAGGGTCTCTTCCACCGTGTCGTAGAACACGCCGATCTTGCTGATCTCGCGTGCCTCCTGGGCGGTGGCAACCTTGCGGCCGAACTCGCGCGAGATGCGCACCAGTTGTTCGATCTGCTCGACTGTGCTCATCTTCTTCGTGCGTGCCTGGTCCCAGAGGTTATCCTCGATGCCACAGCGCAGTTGCCGGCCCAGGCCCGACCCCGCACCCGTGACGACGGCCGTCAGACCTGACCGACCGAAGTATCGGGCAGCAACACGCTTATTCGTCGAACTCATGGTTATCCTCAGTTTGGCTTGACGTGCCGTGCGGGTGCGAGCGCAAGATCTCGTCCATCACCGCGTAGTGTGGGTGTGACGGGTTTCCCACGCTTGACAATACATGACAGGGACTTATCATTTTGTGCCAGTCTCCTATTCAGATTTCCGATGTCGTCACTTGTCCGCGCGGCGAGCTTAACCAACTACAGCGAGGTCGCTCGTGCAGGCGGGCTGGACCCGGTGCGGATGCTCCTTGACGCGGGGTTAAGTCCGGGCGTACTGCGCGAGCCGGACCTCATGATTCCGGGCGAGCGTGTCGGACAACTGCTCCAGGCGTCCGCCACCCTGTCAGGCAACGAGAGTTTCGGACTGTGCATGGCCGAGTCGCGCCTCTTGTCTAACCTTGGCGCAGTAGGATTGCTAATCCGAGATCAGGCGACGCTGCGCGACTCGCTCGATATGCTGATGCGTTACCAGGCGTTCCTCAACGGTGCGCTGTCGATGGCGGTCGAGGAATGCGGCGAACTGGTCATCATTCGCGAGACGGTAATTGCTGGCAGTGCGCATCAGCCCACGCGCCAAAGGGTTGAACTGGCGCTGGGTGTCATGGTCCGGTTGATACGCCAGCTCCTCAAGACCGACTGGCAGCCGCGGCGGGTATGCTTCGAACATCCGGCGCCGCGCGACGTTAGTACACACCAACGGTTTTTTGGCGGTTGCGTCGAGTTCGACTATGACTTCAACTGCATCATCTGCGCGAAGGGTGATCTCGATGCACGCAACCCGTCAGCCGATCCCGCGATGGTGCGCTACGCGCAGCAGTTGCTAGACGCGTCTGTCAGGTCGCAGCAGGCGACCATGCTTGAGGACGTGCGGCGCACAATCCTGCTGCTGTTGCCCAGTGGACGCTGCGGCATCGAGCAGGTGGCCGAGCACCTCGGCGTGGTGTGCCGCACGGTCCAGCGCCGGCTGGCGGAACAGGGGCAGAGCTTCTCGTCGATCGTCAACGACATCCGCAAGGAACTCAGCACGCGTCATGTCATCGAGAGCGATCGTCCCTTGACCGAGGTCGCGACCTTACTCGGCTTTTCCGCGCCGAGCGCATTCTCCCGCTGGTATCACTCGCAATTCGGTTGCAGCGCCAAGGAGAGCCGGGCGACGCGCGGCGCAGTGCGCTAGTCGCGCTCGAGCGGCAAGGCACGCCGGGATCGGGGGGCACGTCATGCTTTTCCTGGCCTCGAAGGCCCGCATGCACAGGCTCAACGGCAGCCAGACGACAGATTCGCTAAGGCGTCGTGCGGCGCGTCGACTGGCGCTTCGCGATGGCGCCGTATGACTGCGCTGTATCGATGAACCCCCGCACGCAAGGCGAATGCTCGCGAATACGATACGCCACCGCGAGTTCGACCTGATCTTTGAAGTCGCTTACAGGTTTGAACACCACGCCGGCTTGGGCGAAGCCCCGGATGGATTGGGGCACGAGGGCTACGCCGTAGCCCGCCGACGCCATGCTGACCGCAGTAATGAAATCGTTGACGCGATACTCCGGTTGCGCATCGAACCCACCGACTCGGCCGAGTCTGGCGAGATCTTCCGCGAAGCCGGCCGCCTCATTGAACTGCGGTGCAATGAATGACAACCCCCGCAACTGGGAAGCCTTCACGGCTTTCGCGCGCACGAGCGGGCTGTCCGACGGCAGGGCAATCAGCAAGCGCTCGCTCTGAACGACTTTGGCTGTGACCCCATCGGGATAGTGCGCGCGAGGCCGAATGAAACCGACATCGATGGTCCCGTCCGATAACCGTTCCAGTTGCATCGGTGTTTCCATCGCCACGATGTGCATGCGCACGTCCGGGCTCGCCATCCTGAATGCCTTGAGCGTATCGGGCAGCAGCCCGGTCGTAACGGCCGAGCCGATATAACCGAGCGCAACGTGACCTGCCTCTCCTCTAGCGGCCAGACGCCCGATGCGGTCGGCGCGTTCCAGTTGCCGCAGGGCGGCCTTGGCTTCGAACAGAAAAACATCGCCTGCATTGGTCAGTGTGATCGCCGCGCGTTTGTTGCGGTTGAGCAGCCGTACGCCGAGATCGGTTTCGAGCCTCTTGATCTGCTGGCTGAGGACCGATTGTGCGATATCGAGCCGGTCGGCTGTGCGAGCGAAGTGCAAATCTTCGGCCAATGCGACGAATAGTTTGAGTTGCCGGCTATCCAGCATCTTTAATCTCGATTTACGAATAAAAACGCAGTTTAAACGTATTTAAAGAACCACAGTTCAGGAGTCAAATAGCCACACTTTCTTCCCCAGGACATTTTCATGAGTTCCGTCAACGTATTACCGATGGCCGCACCGGTCGAATCGCAAGCGCAGTTTTCAATCGAGCGTCATCCACATCACGAACGACTGCGTCACATCACAGTGCAACCTGACGCGTTGCAGAAGTTCTTCTCGTCAGTCAAAGACATCGAAGTCCAGAACCTCGAATACGTACCGTTCATGCGCTTTATGCTCGCGGACGCACTCGAGCGTGCGGTCGGCGACGGTCTCGCCCCCGCCCTTCGGCAACTCGTGCGGGACCGATCCACCGGAGGATTCACGTTGGGTGTCCAGGACGCGACCGCAGACCCTCGCGATTTCGTCCGGTTCGGCACGGCAGTCGGCTACCTGCTCGGACCGGCGAATCACGACGCTATGTCCGGCACGTACTACGCGCGCTTCCTCGTGAAGGACACAGACGACAGCGACTCCTATCTGCGTCAGGCATACCGGCTGTTCACGTTGCACACAGACGGGACCTTTGTCGACGAGCCGACCGAATGGCTGCTCATGATGAAGTTCGCGGAAGAGAATGCGGTCGGAGGCGAGTCGCGCTTCATGCATATCGACGACTGGATCGAGCGCGACACTTTCCTCGCCGATCCACTCGGCACCCGGCCATTTCTCTACAAAGCGCCGGGTTCGAAGAACGTCGATGCGCAGATCGAACGTCCTGTATTCTTCCAGAGCGAGTATGGCCTTGCGATGTCGTTCATCGATCAATTCGCGCAGCCCCGTTCATCAGCCGAAGCGGTTTATCTGCATGACTTGTCGGCGTCGATGGAAGCCTCCTCCGCGACGCGCGAAGTACCGCTTCCCGTGCGCGACCTCGTGGTGCTCAACAACTATTTCTGGCTGCACGGCCGGGCACCGTTCAAGAAGCATGCGGCGCTTCATCGTGAACTGATGCGCCAACGCGGAGTGTTCGCGAAATGACTACCGTGCGGCATCACCGCGGGTACGACGCGGACGTCCTTATCGTGGGCGGTGGCATTGTCGGTGTCTCGACGGCCCTGCAACTGCTCGAGCGTCATCCAGGCCTGAACGTGCTGCTGCTCGAGAAGGAGGGCTCACTCGCGGCTCACCAGTCCGGGCACAATAGCGGCGTGATTCACGCCGGCGTGTACTACGCGCCGGGAAGCCTCAAGGCCGAGTTTTGCAGGCAAGGCGCCGCCGCGACCTATGAGTTCGCCCGCCGCCACGACGTGCCGGTCGAGCAATGCGGCAAGTTGATCGTCGCGACCGAAGACGTCGAAGTCGAAAGACTGAATGCGCTGTACGCACGTTGCGAACAGAACCGGCTCGAACCGCAGATGCTCGATGAGGCGGCGTTGAGGGAACTCGAACCGCGCATCGCGGGTCGTGCGGCCATCCGCGTGGCAACCAGCGGCATTGCGGACTATCCAGCCATGACCGCGACGATGGCTCGTCTCGCGCAGGAGCAAGGTGCGCAGATTCTGCTGAACCAGCGTGTGGACGCGCTTCACGAGGACGAAAACGGCATTACGGCGGAAACCTCGAGCGGCAGCTTCCGTGCAAAGCATGCCATCGTCTGCGCGGGACTGATGGCGGATCGCCTTGCGAAGATGTGCAATGTCGACCTCGATTTTCGGATCGTGCCGTTTCGCGGTGAATACTATCGGTTGCCGGCAGAGAAGAACGATATAGTGAAGCATCTGGTTTATCCGGTACCCGATCCCGCTCTGCCTTTTCTCGGCGTGCACCTGACGCGTATGATCGGAGGATATATCACGGTCGGTCCAAACGCCGTGCTGGCGCTGGCGCGCGAGGGCTATCGCTGGCGCGACGCAAGTCTCAAAGATCTCGCCGGCATGGCAGCGTTCCCAGGGTTCTGGAGGATGCTCGGAAAGCATGGCGCATCGGGGCTCATCGAGATGCGCAACTCGCTGTGGAAACGGGGCTATCTCGAACTGTGCCGCCGATATTGTCCGGAACTCACGCTGTCCGACCTCGAGCCTTATCCGTCAGGCGTGCGCGCGCAGGCCGTGATGGCGGACGGCAGCATGGTGCATGACTTCCTGATCCGTTCGTCGCAGCGCAGCCTGCACGTATGCAACGCGCCCTCTCCGGCGGCGACCTCTGCTTTGCCGATCGGCGCCTATCTCGTCGACGAGTTCGACAAGCGTTTCGATCTAGCGCCACTTACCCGCGCGCACTCGCCAGACCCGATACATGGTCTGGCGATCGGGTAAGCACACGGCCGGGCGACCTCCCGCGTTGGAGATCGAAAGGGGCCCGCAGTCCAGTAGTCGGTCAGCGTCACTTTCCCGTAGAGGTGACGCATGCGTCATCATCACCGCGGGTCTGGGCGAGAACCATCGCTCGCAGCGATATTCGTTCAAGGCAAAGCAATTGGGGCCGCACCGGTGCATGCCGTGCGCCATGCGTATGATTTTGGGTTGTGGCCAGCGCGCACGGTGCATACTGCCAACTCAAGCTGCGGAGTATCGAGCCAGGACAAGAATCTGAGGCTTGATCGATTCAATTCTGAAGCTCGTCAGTCGGGACTCTCGCCGCCTGGAGGGAGTGAAGAGATGCTGACGACTGAACCCAGGAGATAGCATGGTTTCCCCGTTCAATATGCCGGACGAGTTCGTCCAGGGTTTCTTCAAATCCGGACAGAGCCTGCTGCACGCCTTCACCGGCATGAGCAGCGATGTACCCGCCAGCGCAGGCAGCGCGCCGGTGCCAGCGTTGGCATTGGCTCAGGCGCAAGCCCATTACTGGCAGCAGCAGATGGCCTTGTACATGGGCATGGTCGCAAGCGCGACCGGGACAACCCCGGCGCCGACCGTCCAGCCCGAGCACGGCGACCGGCGGTTCAAGGCCGACGCCTGGAACGACAATGCCTGGTACAGCCTTCTGAAACAGACATACCTCCTTAACTCACGCCTGCTCAACGACATGGTCGAAGCGGCGGGCCTCGGTGAGAAGGAAAAGCACAAGCTGCGTTTCTACGCGCGCCAGTTCATCGACTCGATGAGCCCGGCCAACTTCGCCGCCACCAACCCCGAGGCGATGAAAACCGCGCTTCAGACGCAGGGCGAGAGCGTGCGTACCGGTTTCGCCAATCTGCTCGAAGACCTTAAGCGCGGCCGGATCTCGATCACCGATGAGGCTGCCTTCGAGGTAGGCCGCAACGTGGCCGTGTCAAAAGGCTCGGTGGTGTTTGAGAACGAACTGTTCCAGCTGCTCCAGTACGCACCACTCACCGACGAGGTCGCCGAGCGGCCGCTCGTGATCGTGCCGCCCTGCATCAACAAGTTCTACATCCTCGACCTCCAGCCGGAGAACTCATTCGTGCGTTTCGCGTGTGAACAGGGACAGACGGTGTTCCTCGTGTCGTGGCGCAACCCTGACGCGGACCTGGGCCACATCACCTGGGACGACTACCTCGAAAAGGGCGCGATCAAAGCGATCGAGGTCGCGTGCGCGATCAGCGGCGCAGACAAGGTCAACGCGGTCGGCTGGTGCGTGGGCGGCACGATCCTGTCGTCGGCGCTCGCGGTGCTGCGCGCGCGCGGTGACGATCCGGTGGCAAGCCTCACGCTGCTCACGACCATGCTCGATTTCAGCGACCCCGGCGATCTCGGCGTGTTCATTGATGAACAGGGCGTGTCGCAGCGCGAGCAGACCATCGGGCGCGGCGGCATCTATCCGGGCGGCGAACTTGGCTTCGTCTTCCAGACCCTGCGTGCCAACGATCTCATCTGGCCGTATGTGGTTAACAACTACCTGAAGGGCGGTGCGCCGCAGGCGTTCGACCTGCTGTACTGGAATGCCGACGGCACCAACCTCCCCGGGCCGATGTACGCCTGGTATCTGCGCAACATGTATCTCGAGAACAACCTGTGCAAGGCGGGGCGGCTCTCGATGTGCGGCACGCCGGTGGACCTCGGACGGATCGACGTGCAGAGCTATATCTTCGGCACACAGGAAGATCACATCGTTCCGTGGCAGGGCGCGTATCGCTCGACGCAACTGGTGGGCGGCGCGACGCAATTCGTACTGGGCGCGAGCGGACATATTGCTGGCGTCATCAATCCGGCATCGAAGAACAAGCGCAGCTTCTGGGCCGACGGCACGCTCGGCGACGACCCACAGGCATGGCTTGCGACGGCGAAGTCGCAGCCGGGAAGCTGGTGGACGCACTGGATGAACTGGCTGAAACCGCATGCAGGCAAACAGATCAGGGCACCGAAGCGGGCGGGCAATGCGAAATACAAGCCGATCGAGCCAGCGCCGGGGCGCTACGTCGCCAGGCACCCGCCGGAAGTGATGGGCGCGTGACCGGCAAAGGCCTTTAGGCCCGGCCCTTTCAGGGTCTCGGTCATGACGCCCTGTTGCGGGCGAGATTGAGCAGTCGGGCAGTACTGTGATGGGCGCGAGCTGCCGCGCGGTCGACATAGTGAGCGGACCTGCGGGTTTTGGGGCTACGTTTGCGGGTTCGTACCTGAACTGGATCGACGCGGCGGCCCAGTTCGAGCAGTTTGCTGGCATTGCGGCTCGACGACCTTCAGCGTCTCCAGGCGCGGCGTAACATCAACGCTCACTTCGGTCGCCACACCCGCTTCCCTCAAGAAAACGACTTCTTCAACCCGATTTCATCGACATCTTCACGTTCACAATGTCGACACTCGTGCCGTCGGACTTCACCTGGACTTTCACGTTGCAATCGACCACGCGTTTGACCGGTACCAGTATCTTCATACTGTTCTCTAACAACGATGACGAGTGACTGCGTAAGCGTACGACACTCGAAAAGCCCCGCTCAGTTGAACTATGCGACCCGTCAGCCGCCTCAGCGCACGCGCAATGTCGCACTGGAGACGAATGGCGATATCGGCCAGAGGCTTGATCCGATGGAGGAAAGTCCCGGCATCGGATCACGTAGCCAGGCGCGTAGTGCTGCGTCCGCGCGCCGTCAAATGACGCCGTCAGCCTTTAACCGGGAAAGTTGCTCACTGGACAGCCCGAGCAACGTCTGGAGCACGTCGTCCGTGCCTTCCCCCAGTCGAGGCGGCGCGCTTCGTACCGGCAAGCGCGCGCCGTCGAAGCGCCAGGGCGGAGCGAGGACTTGCGTGCTGCCAACCTCCGGATGCGGATGCGTCGTCACGAGTCCGGCATCCCTCGCGCGCTTCGAGGTCAGCGCTTCGTGGAGCCCGAGAACTTCACCGCATGGAATGCCGGCTTGCGTCAGGCGGTCGAGCAGACTACGGCGCTCTCTTCGGCCGATCTCGCGATCGATTTCGGGCACCAGCACCGCCCGATTCGCGGCGCGTCCGATATTGGTCTGGAAGCGATCGTCTTCGGCAAGATCGGGCCGTTCGATTACCTCGCGGCAAAAGCGCTCAAACTGATTATTGTTGCCGACCGTGATGACAAGCGGCCCGTCCGCGGCATCGAACACACCGTAAGGCACGATTGAAGGGTGCGCGTTTCCGTAACGCGGCGTGTCCTCGCCCGAGATCAACGCTTCCATCCCGCAATACGAAGTGATCATCAGTCCGCAATCGAACAGCGCCATTTCAATGTGGTGTCCCTTGCCGGTTCGTTGACGCTCGAAGAGCGCGGCCAGAATGGCCTGGGCCGAGTACATCCCGGTAAACATGTCGACTGCGGCGATCCCGAACTTTAACGGGGGCTGGCTGGCCTCGCCGTTGAGCGCCATCAGCCCGGCCTCGCCCTGAACCACCAGATCGTAGCCGGGACGTGCGGCCTCCGGTCCCGTGCGGTCGTAGCCGGAAATCGAGCAGTAGATCAGGTCCTCGTGGTCCTGCTTCAGTTGCTCGTAGCCGAGACCCAGCTTCTCGATGCCGCCGAACTTGAAGTTCTGGATCACGACGTCGCTCTTCTGAGCCAAATCCCGCGTGATCTGCTGACCCTCGGCGGTTTGCAGGTCGAGGCTCACGGAGCGCTTGTTGCGGTTGACGCTATTGAAATAGGCCGTCTCGGTCGATCCGATGCGCAGGCCCCAATCGCGCGTGTCGTCGCCGCGTTTCGGGTGCTCGACCTTGATGACTTCGGCGCCGAGGTCGCCGAGCACCATGCCGCACCACGGGCCCGCCAGTACGCGGGAGAGATCGAGTACGCGCACGCCCGAGAGCGGCAATGAGGGAGTCAGATTTGACATGGTAAGTCCGTATTAGCGGGAATTTCTCGTGAATAGCGAGGGAAGGCGTTCTTACCGGCATGAACAGGCGGCCGGAACGCGAGCATCCCCGTGACGATCGGGTCCAACGCGAGGCCGGGCAGAATGTTGGCGAGAGCCCAGGCCCCCATCGCGGTCGAGTGGATCGCGGGCGCCAGTTTCGCGACCATGAGCGATCCGAACGAGCCCGCGCAACATGCGATCGCCATGGTTCATTTCCGCGGTGCGTTGTGGCGGCTCACGCGGTCGGTCATCTGTTTCGCTTCTCGTATGTCTACTCGGACGGCGGAACGCCGTCGCGTCTGTCTCAACAGGTGCCGATGTCTGTCAGCTCCGCCGACGCCGTGCCGGCGCATGGCCCGGGTTCAGAACGGCCGGTCGCCGATAATCGCAGTCCGCTCCATCCGGCGCGGCGCGGGCCAGTAGTCATGCACCGCATAGTGCTGTGTCGAGCGGTTGTCCCAGATCGCGACACTGTTCGGCTTCCAGCGGAAGCGAACCTGATACTCAGGGATGTAGGCTTGGCTAATCAGATAGTTGAACAGAAGGCTCGCGCCCGGCGTCTTGTCTTGCCCGAAGCGGACATTCCCGGGCGTGTGGTAGTTGGCAAAATGCGTTGAGAAGCTGTTCAGGTAAAGCACCTTGTCGCCGGTCTCGGGATGCGTGCGCACGACCGGATGCTCGACCATCGGGTTGTCAGCTGCGAGCTTCGCTCTCGCCTCCGGCGTCATCCTGGCTCCGAACGAATGCTCGATGCTGTGCTTCGCACGCAGCCCGGCGATCTTCTGCTTCACGTCTTCGGGCAGGTGCTCGTAAGCGGCGGCCATGTCGACCCAGATCGTGTCGCCGCCGACTTCAGGGCATTCGATACAGCGCAGCACGGCGCCCATCGGCGGACATGGCCGCCATGAGCCGTCAGTGTGGTAGTTGTTCTCGTAGCTTTGCTTCGAATCGCTCCCATGGTAGATCCGCACGAGGCCGGGATGATCCGGATCGCTACCCGCGACGGGATGGTCCTCAAGCTCGCCGAAGCGGCGCGCGAATGCAACGTGCTCGGCGCGCGTGATGTCCTGGTCGCGCAGGAACAGAACCTTGTGCACGAGCAGCAACGCCTTGATCTCGGCGAACAACGTCGCGTCGCGCGACGCATCGCCGAGACTGACACCTGACACCTCGGCGCCGATGCAACGTGTCAATCGTTCGGTCTGCATAGCAATTCTCCT
>NZ_JARESU010000090.1:0-32822 GCF_046027075.1 Paraburkholderia sp. RL18-085-BIA-A
GCCAACGGCGTGGTCGATGCGTTCGTCCATATCGTCGAGCAATACCTGACCTACCCGGTCGATGCAAAGGTGCAGGACCGTTTTGCCGAAGGTCTGCTGATCACGCTGACTGAAGTCGGCCCGCAAGCGCTTGCCGAGCCGCACAACTATGCGGTGCGAGCCAACCTGATGTGGACGGCGACGCTGGCGCTGAACGGGCTCATCGGCGCGGGCGTGCCGCAGGACTGGGCGACCCACATGCTCGGCCACGAGATCACGGCGCTCCACGGACTCGATCACGCACAGACGCTCGCCATCGTGCTGCCGGCCATGCTGAGCGTGCGCCGCGAGTCGAAGCGCGCGAAGTTGCTGCAGTACGCCGAACGCGTCTGGAACATCACCGAGGGCAGCGAGGACGAGCGTATCAGTGCGGCGATCACGGCGACCCGCGTGTTCTTCGAACGCATGTCGGTAGGAACCCGCTTGCGCGATTACAAGATTGGCGGCCAGTCAATCGCGACGCTGATCGCGAAGCTCGAAGAGCACGGGATGACGGCGTTGGGCGAAAACGGCGACGTGACGCTCGACGTGAGCCGTCAGGTCTATCAATTTGCAGTCTGAACACGCCGCGCATTCGCGCGGCTGATCATTTGGAGTGTCGCAATGAAAATTGGATTTGTAGGACTTGGCTCGATGGGCGCCGCGATTGCGAAGAACCTGATCGACGCCGGGCATGACGTGAAGGTATTCAACCGGAGTCCGGCACGCGCCGAACCGTTGCGCGAAGCGGGGGCGAGCGTTGCGTCGAGTCCCGCGCAGGCAGCGCTGGGGGCCGACGTGGTGTTCACAATGGTGGCCGACGATGCCGCGCACGCCGCGGTCACGTTCGGCGAGGACGGCATTGCCGCCACGTTGAAACCGGGTGCGCTGCACATCTCCATGAGCACCATCAGCGTCGCCACTGCTCAGGATCACGCGGCCAGGTACCGTGCAGCGGGTCTAGCCTTCGTGTCGGCGCCGGTGTTCGGCCGGCCCGATGCCGCGGCGGCGCGCAAGCTGTTCATCATGGCGGCCGGAGCGGACGAGCACCTCAAGGTTGCCGTGCCGCTTCTGGAAACGCTCGGGCAGTCGGTGGGCATTGTCGGCGAGGATCCTTCGCAGGCCAACCTGGTGAAACTGATCGGCAATTTCATGCTGTCCGTGATCATCGAAACGCTGGGCGAAGCCTGTGCCGTAGCGGGCAAGGCCGGCATCGATCCGATGCGTCTGGTCGAACTGTTGACGAGCGCAAACTTCAACGCGCCGCCATACAAGATCTACGGGTCGATGATTGCGTCGCAGCAATTCCAGCCGCCTGGCTTCTCATTGCCGCTCGGCCAGAAGGATAACCGCCTGATGCTGGCTGCCGCTGAGGCACTTGGCGTTCCGCTGCCGCTGGCAAGTCTCGTGCACGACCGGTTCCTGACGTTGCGCTCGCAAGGGCTCGGCGCTGAGCATGACTGGTCGGCGGTCGCGCTTTGTGCGCTGTCCGATGCCGGCATGAGCAACGCGCTTCACGGCGGCTAAGCTTAATGGGCACGATGCCGCTCGCTATGAGCGGCATTCGACGTGTCGAACAGCGCGCGAGCCGGATGCCGAGTATTAGCGGACCCAGGGTGCTATCCCGGACTCAGCTACAGCCCATATTCGACTCCCCCGTCGTATCACGCTGACGACGTGGTCTCGCGGTTTCCTTGATGAACATCACGAACGCGCTTGTGGCAATCAGACAGAGGCCCATTTCCAACGGTCCGGGTCTTGCCGCCAACCAGAAGGGCCAGGCCGGAAGTAGTCGGCGGTATCACGGAAAAGAGCCACTTCTCCAGTTTGCGGTCGGACCAGTAAGTCAGGCTCGCCATGAGCACGATTACGAACGCGCAAACCAGTTCCTGACGAACAGCAGGAAAGTCGGAAAGATGCCGCCTTCGAATACGCCGATCTCGAAACGAACCGCGACCCGTTCCTGCGCATTATGCACAAACCTCTGCGCCATTTCGATCGTTCCCCACAGCACCAATTGATATGGGGTTCTGCAAGTGGCCTCGGAGTTCAGATGTGACTAAGCGCCACAGTGCTACTGCAATTGACGTGAATGCGGCCTCGGCGATATCGCTATAGAATTGGCGCGACACAACCGTGAATGTCGATTATTCGCAAACCAGTAGGGCCGTTTCGCAACTCTCTCTTCGATACACTCTCAATGTCCCATAGCACTCGCCGGTCCACGGGCCGCGCTTTTTTTCGTCGACGTCATCTGAGCAAGGAGATGCTGCTCCCAATGACGAGGCAAGCTGTCTCTGATATTTCGCTCGCGAATCACCTTGCTCTTGCGGTCTGTCGCAAAGGGCAAGGGAATGCTCATCTGATCAATGAGCTGAACAGAGTCGTACATATTACGCACTACTTGCAAGAGGCCGGATTCGGCAATGCGCCTGTCGATTTGTACCAATGTGCAGAGGCTGCATTGGATCAAGCTGCTGGCAGGGCCCAGTGTGACGGAGTGTGGCAAGTGAGCGCCGAGGTCGCATCCATGCTCGAAGAGATCCTGGCCATTCACGATCAGCAACTGGCGGCGGCTGCAACCAGGCACGTGTTCGAGGCCAAAGCGCGGTTTTCCAGGTTCATCAAAAGCGATCTTCATTCGCCAATGTTGAACGACGCACAGACGATCGATCGCCGCGACGACATCGATCTCAACGTTTCCGCAACCGCTAACAGGTTGCAATAGACCGGACAGGGAACGCGCTCCGAAGTAGTCGAAATACTACGGGGCATGCCGTTCCCGCGCCGTACAGAGGCGTTCAGTTAGCGCTGCCTTTCGTTGCCGTCGCGACGAGTGCCGGCGCTGCAGCCGCTTGAGCGAGTTCATCGCTCGACCATCCACCGCCAAGCGCATCCAGCAGTTGCACATTCGCGCTCAGCTGGCGCGTCTGGATATCGAGCACGCTGCGTTGCGCATCGAGTGCGACCGTCTGCGCCTGCACCACATCGAGGTAACCCACTACGCCTTGGCGATATTGACGTAACGCGAGGTCGACCGAATACTGGGCGGCGTTTGCTGCATCCCGTTGCTGACCGAGCGCAGTGCCGAGATACGACAGCAGGGCAAGGTTGTCTTCAACCTGCTGGAATGCAGACAGCACCACACTGCGGTAACGTTCTCCCGCTTCTTCGGTTGCCGCCTTGGCGGAATCGAGTTGCGCACGACGGTACCCGCCGTCGAACACGTACTGCACAAGCTGCGGGCCGATCGCCCAGAACAGATTAGGCGCGCTAACCAGGCCGGCGTAGGCAGCGCTTTGCACACCACCCTGCAAGCTGAGCGTGATGTCCGGGAAGTAGGCCGCTCGCGCGACGCCAATTTTTGCGTTGGCCTCGGCCACCCGGCGTTCCGCTGCAGCGACGTCGGGCCGTCGCTGCAGCAGCGTCGACGGCAGGCCGGTCGGAATCGCCGGCAACGCAATGGCGGCGGTCTGGGGCGGCAGACTGAATTCGGACGCGGAGGCTCCAACCAGGACCGCGATCGCGTGTTCAATCAGAGCCCGTTGCGCCAGGTTCTGCGACAGCTGCGACTTCGCCGACGAAAGTTGCGTTTGCGCTCGGGAAACGTCGAGGCCCGACACGATCCCACTGTTGTGCAATGTTTGTGTGAGTTGCAGGGCCTTTGCATAGGCGACGACAGTCTCGTTCAACAGCTCGGTTTGCTGGTCGAGACCGCGCAAGCGGACGTAACTATCCGCCAGTTCGACCTGCAGGCTCAGCCTGACCGAGGCCAGATCGGCTTGGGTCGCCTGCGCCTCGTCCTTGCCGGCCACCACGGAGTCGCGCACGCGGCCCCAGAGGTCGAGGTCGTAGTTGATTTCGCCGCCAAGCGTGACCGAGTTGAAGTCGTTCGGGCCGCCTACACGCAACGGCCGGTTGTCGGACTGGCGCTCACGCAATGGCACGGCGCTCACACTGACCGATGGGTACAGTCCCGATTCGACCTGCGCCACGAAAGCCTGCGCTTGCGCATAGTGTGCGTATGCCGCGCGCAAGTCGGTGTTGTTGGCCAGCAGCCGTGCTTCGAGATCGTCGAGCTGCGCGTCGCCATACATCTTCCACCAGCCGTTGCGGTCTATCCGGTCGGCGGGCTGTGCCGTGGTCCACGGCCCAAACGTCTTGAATTGCGCAGCGACCGGCGTCGGCGGGACCTGATATTGCGGCGCGAGCGAGCAGGCGCAGAGCGCGACGACGCTCGCGAGAAGCGCCGGAAGTCCATACTTAACCATGTGCAACTGCCTTCTTGTCGGTCGCCGTCGCAATCTGCACGCTGTCGCCGTCAGCGAGTCCGTCGGGTGGTGTATCGATCACGCGATCGGTTGCGGCGAGCCCTGAGCCAATCTCCACTGAGTTGCCCAGGTCGCGGTCGATCTTCACCTGTTTGAACAGCACATGACCGTTCGCGCCAAGCGTGGCGACCACGACGCCGCGGCTATCGAAGACTAGCGCGCTGGCCGGTACACGAAGCGAATCGGCGGAGGCGGGCAACGAGAATTTCAGGCTCGCGAACCCACCCGGCAGAAGCTTGCCATTAGCGTTGTCGACCAGCAGTTGAACCAGCGTCGTCCCCGAGCTCGAATTGACCGAGTCCGCCGCTGCAATCACGCGCGCGGTGAACTCCTGATTGGGATACTCGGGAACGGTCAGGCTGGCGGTCGTGCCGTCGTGTATCGCCGGTGCGTAATTCTGCGGCACCTGGACATACACGCGTAACTGCTTGACGTCGGAGACCGCAAACAGCTCCTGTCCTACGCCACCGCTGCCGGCGTTGACCAACGCGCCGACGTCGGTATCGCGGGCGGTCACCACGCCGTCGAATGGCGCGACGATGCGCGCGAAGGCCTTGGTGGCGACGAGGCGGTCAACGTTGGCCTTCGCGGCCGCTACGATCGCCTCCTTGGCGGTGTAGTCGGCGGTGCGCTGGTCGACATCCTGCTGGGCGACGGAATCCGTGCCGCGTAGCGCTTCCCAGCGCTTGGCCGTCGTACCCGCAACTAAAGCGTTCGCCTGCGCACTCTGGAGATCCGCGCGCGCCTGCAATAGCTGCTGGTCGAGCTCGGGCGTTTCGATTTCGGCAAGTACCTGCCCCGCTTTGACCGGCGCGCCGATATCGACACTCCATGATTTCAGATAGCCGCTGACCTGCGCGAAAATCGGCGCGCGCGTAAACGCTTCGAGGCGGCCGGGCAGTTGCAGCGAGGGGCCGTTGGCGTCGCGCAAGGGCTGGATCACGTTGACGGTCGGTACAGCCTGGGCGTCGGTCCAGGTTTTCAGCTTGCGTGCATCGGCGGCTCGCAGCGTGACGCCGGCAACGACGATGCCTATGACGACCAGCAGGCCGACTACGCCTGCTATCAGAAGTGGGCGGCGCGACGGTGTATTAGTGGGGAAAGTGGATTCAGACGACATGAGCAGGACCTCCCGAGACGGATGCCGGGGTAGCCGCGCGCCCGGGGCGCGCGTGCACGATACAAAAAATGACGGGGACGAGGAACAGCGAAGCGGTGGTGGCAAACAGCAGACCGCCGATCACGGCGCGGCCAAGCGGCGCGTTTTGCTCACCGCCTTCGCCGAGAGCGAGCGCCATCGGCATCATGCCGATGATCATGGAGAGCGCGGTCATGAGCACGGGGCGAAAACGCGTAAAGCCCGCTTCGAGAGCGGCCTTGAACGGGTCGCCGTGTGCGGCAAGTCGTTCGCGGCAGAAACTGACGACCAGAATCGAGTTGGCTGTCGCCACCCCCATGCACATGATCGCGCCAGTCAATGCGGGTACGGAGAGCGTGGTGTGGGTTGCGAACAGCATCCAGACGATACCTGCCAACGCGGCAGGCAATGCGGTCACGATCACGAACGGGTCGGCCCACGACTGGAAATTGACCACGATCAGCAGATAGATCAACACCACCGCGCCAAGCAGACCGAACAACATGCCGGCAAAGGCGCTGTTCATCGTTTGCACCTGGCCCAGCAGCGCGACGTTCGAGCCCTTGGGCAAGGTGCCGGCGTTGTCATGCACGATGCGCTGGATATCGGATGCCACGGCGCCGAGGTCGCGGCCCTGGGTGGTCGCGAAGATCTCGACCATAGGCTGGATGTTGTACTGGCTGACAACCTCATTGCTGCTGGTGCGTTCGACTGACGCCAGGCCACCGAGGATCTGGGCGGTGCTTCCGCCGCTGGCCGTGATCGGCAGATTTTGCAAGGCGGCGAGCGAATCGAGGTTGTATTGCGGCGTTTGCATCACGATCGGATACGATACGCCGTTCGCGTTGTTCAGCCAGAACGTGGGCGCGACCTGGCTGGAACCCGCGAGGTTCACCACCATGCTGTTCGTCACGTCGCGTTCGGTGATGCCGAGCAATTGCGCGCGCGTGCGGTCGACATCGACATTAAAGGTCGGGTTGTCGTGCGACTGCTCGATTCGTGCGTCGACCACGCCCGGCACATCGCGAACCTGGCGCAGCAGACGGGCCGCGTAGGCGTAGTTGGCGTTCAGGTTATTGCCGCGAATCTGCAGGTCGATCGGCGCCGGCGAGCCGAAGTTCAAGATCTGACTGATGATGTCCGCCGGTGGGAACGAAAACGTGACGCCCGGGAATTCGCGAGGCAATCTCTCGCGCATGATGCGAACGTACTCGTCGGTTGGACGATGGCCATCATTCAGCGCGATCTGGATGTCGCCGTCCTGCGAGCCGACCGTACCGGTGTTGTTGTACGCGGTATTGATGCCGCTGACCGGCAGACCCATGTTATCGACCACGGTGCCGAGATCCGCCGGTGGAATGATCCGGTGGATCGCGCCTTCGACATCCGCGAAAATCTGCGCGGTCTTTTCAACGCGAACGCCGACCGGTGCGCGCACATGCATCAGGATCTGTCCCGAATCGACCGAAGGGAAGAAGTTGCGGCCGAGGAACGGCACCAGCGCGAACGAGAGGACGACAAAGCCCAGGAAGCCACTGACGAACGGACGCCGGTGGGTCAGCGCCAGTTCCAGCAACCCGCGGTAAGCGCTACGCACCTTTTCGAAGCGCGCTTCGAAGCCACGCTGGAAACGCGCGAGAGGACCGGGGCGCTTCGTTTCATGGGCGTGCTCGTCCTGCACGTGCTGTTTCAGCAGGTATTTCGCCATCGTCGGTACAAGGGTTCGCGACAGGATGAACGACGCGATCATCGCGAAGATCACCGCTTCAGCCATCGGGACGAACAGGAAGCGCGCGACGCCGCTCAGGAAGAACATCGGCACGAACACGATGCAGATACACAGCAGCGAGACGAACGCCGGCGTGACGATCTGCGCGGCACCGTCGAGAATTGCCGTCTCCACCTCCTTGCCATGCTCGAGGTGCCAATTGATGTTTTCAATCGTCACCGTGGCATCGTCGACCAGAATTCCCACCGCTAGTGCGAGACCGCCGAGCGTCATGATGTTCAAAGTCTCGCCGAGCGCGGATAGCGTCGCGATGGAGCCGAGGATTGCGAGTGGGATCGAGGTTGCGATGATGATCGTCGAGCGCCAGCTGCCCAGGAACAGCAGGATCATCAGGCTCGTCAACAAAGCCGCGATCACGCCCTCGCGCGCCACGCCGGTGATGGCCGCCCGCACGAACAGCGACTGGTCGCCGATGGGTTCGATCTGCAGGTTAGCGGGCCACGACGCTTTCCCTGCATCAAGTCGCTGCTTGATGCCGGAGATGATGCCGAGCGTCGAAACGGAACCGTTTTTGAGCACCGACATCAGCACCGAGCGCCGGCCGTCGACGTGCACGATATTGGTTTGCGGCGGGCTGCCGTCGCGCACATTCGCGATGTCACGGATATAGACCGTGGTGCCATTGGCCGCCTTGACCGGCAGATCGCCCAAGGCTTTGATCTCCGATGGCGCATTGTTCAATTGCAACGTGTACTCGTAGTCACCGATCTTTTCAGTGCCTACCGGCGTAATCAGGTTCTGGCCGGCGAGTGCGTTGGCTACGTCCTGCGCGGATAAGCCGCGCGCCTGGAGCGCTGCTGGGTCGACGTCGATCTGTACCTGGCGTGTCTTGCCGCCGAACGGGTAAGGAATTGCTGCGCCTGCGACCGTCGTGAGAACCGGGCGCACCGCATTCAGGCCCAGGTCACCGAGGTTCTGTTCGGAGAGTCCCTTGCCCGACAGCGCCAACTGTATGATCGGTACGGTCGACGCGTTGTAGTTCAGGATCAGAGGAGGCGTCGTACCTGCAGGCAACTGTCGCAATTGAGTTTGCGCGACCGCAGTTACCTGCGCGTTCGCCGTGCTGATATTCACCCCCGGCTGGAAGAATATCTTGATGATCCCGAAGCCGGCGACCGATTCCGCCTCGATATGCTCGACGTCGTTCACGGTGGTTGTCAACGTGCGTTCGAATGGCGAGGTGATGCGGCCTGCCATCTGGTCCGGCGGCAGACCCGTGTACTGCCACACGACGCTGATCACGGGGATATTGATATCCGGAAAGATGTCGGTTGGCGTCCTCATCGCGGACAACGGACCGATGATGAGAATAAAGATCGCCAGGACTACGAAAGTGTAGGGTCGCTGAAGGGCGATACGGACTAGGCCGAGCATGAGAATTCCTGAGCTTGGGGTAAAACGTAAGAGTGTCTTGGCGGAGGCTAGCGCGGCGTGCGATGTCCCGCAGCCGCGTGCTTGTACCTGACACAAGCACAGGACGAGCTTGATTTGACGGTATATTCGACCGTGGCGGAATACTGGCTAGGGCTTCGCATAATCTGTATGTCTTGAGAACTGCTCTGCTGCTTAAGATCAATCGAAAAGCTTGCGCGCATCTTTCAATTGCCCGGCGTTTAGCAGAGAAAGACATGCGCAACAAAGAAGGTTGACTTGGGACCTTGGGACGCGTGTCGATATGCCGCAAACGCAACCCAAGCGCGAATGTACACAAAGCTAGGCACTTTTGCTGAGGGGTAAATAAAACATCAGACGTGTGCGGAGGTCGGGTGGGCTCATTTCGCTTTTCCCGCACGCACCGGGAATGCCTGTCGTTGTTGACAGAGCAAGGTCTGGCAAGAGTCGGACGCACAAGCGCGAGCGTCGCTTTCTGCGAAGGCTAAACCTTCAGCGATTTTTATTACCAATTGTTCAAGAGGCGCATCCGCCCTCTGGACGCTGGTTCTAAGCGGCATTTAAAGGAACTGACTTTCATTCTCGAGATGAAGTCTTCCAGTCGCTGTCACATTGCTCACGATGATCATCGCTGGCCAAGTGGGACGTCTCTTTGCGTGCCGAGTTTAGCTACAACGTAACGGTTAATTGTAGAAGTGATTTTTTGCGCAAAACAGTTGTGTGAAAAACCGGTGGACTGGCAAATGGCTTTCACACTGCCGACAGCGTAGAGCAATCGCCATATGAGACTGTCCCGAGTACATGACACCTGCGTTCATGGCTTTGACCTTGCGGACATCGAACTGCCGTATCCATTCGCAGCAGCTCACAAGGTTCAACCTTATCGTTGGAAGAATCCCGCTGCCCGGCGACTAGGGGGTGTCAGCCGATAGTCGACGCGCGGCGGTATCACCGGATGCGCGTGGCGCGAGCTAGTCTGTCGCGCGCGAGTTGGCGCAACGTTTTAGGCTCTTTTATGCACACTGTCGTCGGCGCAAGGCCCGTCGTATCAATTAGTTTCTGTGGGGAAAGTAGGGAACCGCATGATCTGGCTGAAATAATCACCTCGCACGCTTTCTTGATCGGCGTGTATTAGTCCCTCGGACCGCATTCAACTCGTGTGCCGTTCGTCAACCAACGAGCATCGCATGATTGTTGAAACGCGATGTAGATAAGTTTTCAATTGCGAGTGCACGGCTTCACCAAATGGCTGGCGCTGGAGGTCGCGCGCAAAGGCGTAACTGTCAACACGGTTTCGCCCGGCTATCTTGCCACGAAGATGGTCACGGCGATTTCGCAGGAGATTCTGGACACAAAGATCCTGCCGCAGATTCCGGTGAAATGTCCAGGGCCAACGTTGCCCGCCGGACGCATCGGTTTGCTGGATTGAATATTCAGTAACGGATAACGACCGAAGGAAAGTTTAGGTAGTCGTCGCGTAACTCAAGACATGGGAGCGCGTCCTACACTTCGCTCCTTGTTCGATTCTGGAGTGCTCAATGGCACCGCAACCCTCCCTTGCGATCGACTCCGTACGTGGCTTCGAATTGACGGGCGACGGTCAGTATTTGATGTTGAAGACCAATCAGACTTCCAGCATTGCGTTGCATTGCTCGGTCATGCACGAGTTGCTGGCGGCGTTGTCGAATGCTATTGGCGTGTCGGAGCGGATCCGCAGTAAGAAAAAAAGCGTGAAATTCGCGATGCCGTGTGAGGCCTGGGAGATTGGCAAGGACGCAGGCGCGGCAGCCCATCTGATTCTTACATTCCGTCTGCCCGGCGGTGCGGAACTCTCGTTCCGCATGCAACGCGCTGAGGCTGCACACATGACGGAAGTGCTGGCGCTGGTGAGCGGCCTCGCAAGGATCGGAGATCTGTCTGCCACCACGGTGCAATAAAGCTCGCGTCTCAATCACCCGCGCCCTCGATCGATATGCGGCACAGCGTATTGCGCTCGGGTCTTCACCTTGTGTGTCTCTCATTTGGCTTCCCTTTGCATGCTTGTTCAAACTTCAACTGCACGCCGCAGCAGGGCGGTGACCCTCGTCGGCCTGAGTGTGGCGGCGGTGTCGGCCCACGCAACGACACCTTTCGTGGTACAAGACATTCGCATTGAGGGATTGCAACGCGTCGAACCGGGTACCGTGTTTGCGTACCTGCCCATCAAGCAAGGCGACACGTTTAACGACGACAAGGCGTCCGAAGCGATTCGCGCGCTCTACGCCACCGACTTCTTCAACGACGTCAAGATTGCGACCGAAGGCAATGTCGTCATCGTGCAGGTGCTGGAGCGTCCGGCCATCGGCACGATCGACTTCTCCGGTATCCATGAGTTCGACAAGGACAACCTGACCAAGGCGCTGAGCGCGGTCGGCTTGTCGCAAGGCCGTTACTACGACAAGGCGCTGGTCGACAAGGCCGAGCAGGAACTGAAGCGCCAGTATCTGACGCGCGGCTACTACGCAGCCGAAGTCACCACCACGATCACGCCGATCGACCGCAACCGCGTGTCGGTGCTGTTCTCGGTGGTCGAAGGTCCGAGCGCGAAGATCCGCCAGATCAACTTCATCGGCAACAAGGCGTTCAGCACGGGTACGCTGCGCGACGAAATGCAACTGTCCACGCCGAACTGGTTCTCGTGGTACACGAAGAACGACCTGTACGCGAAAGACAAGTTCACCGGTGACCTCGAAAACGTCCGCTCGTATTACCTGAATCGCGGCTACCTCGAGTTCAACATCGAGTCGACCCAGGTGTCGATCACGCCGGACAAGAAGGACATGTATCTGACGGTCACGCTGCATGAAGGCGAGCCGTACACGATTTCCTCCATCAAGCTGGCCGGCAATCTGCTCGATCGCGAAGCGGAGCTGTCCAAGCTGATCAAGATCAAACCGGGTGACCGCTTCTCGGCTGAAAAGCTGCAAGCCGCCACCAAGGCGATCGTCGACAAGCTCGGCGAATATGGCTACGCGTTTGCGACCGTCAATGCACAGCCGAAGATCGATCAGGCCAACCACAAGGTCGACCTGACGCTGCAGGTGGACCCGAGCCGCCGCGTGTACGTGCGCCGCATCAACGTGGTCGGCAACACGCGTACTCGCGACGAAGTGGTACGTCGTGAAATGCGTGAGATGGAGAGTTCGTGGTTCGACTCGAACCGCCTCGCGCTATCGAAAGACCGGATCAACCGTCTCGGTTATTTCACCGATGTCGACGTGACCACGGTGCCGGTCGAAGGCACGCCGGACCAGGTCGACGTGGACGTCAAGGTGACGGAAAAACCGACGGGCTCGATTTCGCTGGGCTTAGGCTATGGCTCAGGAGAGGGCCCCATTATCTCGGCGGGCGTGTCGCAGGATAACGTGTTCGGCTCGGGCACGAGCCTCGCGCTGAATGTGAACACCTCGACTACCAACCGTACGTTGACGGTCACGCAGGTCGATCCGTACTTCACGATTGACGGCATCAAGCGCATCACCGACGTCTATTACCGCACGACGGAGCCCTTGTTTTATTCGACCGACTCGAGCTTCCGAATTGTCACGGCTGGAGCGGACCTGAAATTCGGCGTACCTTTCTCCGAGGCCGACATGGTGTACTTCGGCCTGGGGTTCGAGCAGAACCGTCTGGATATCGACGCCAATACGCCTCAGAGCTATAAGGATTACGTCACGGAATTTGGGCGTGTCTCCAACAACGTGCCGTTGACGGTGGGATGGTCGCGTGACGTACGTGATAGCGCGCTTGTCCCAAGCCGGGGCTACTATACGCAAGCCAACGCCGAATATGGCACGCCGCTCGGTGATACGCCGTACTATAAGGCAGACCTCCAGGCTCAATACTATTATTCATTCGCACGTGGCTTTGTGCTCGGCCTGAATTTTCAGGGCGGCTATGGTAATGGATTGGACGGCAAGCCCTATCCGATCTTCAAGAACTACTATGCGGGCGGTATTGGTTCAGTGCGTGGGTATGAGCCAAGTTCGCTCGGACCGCGCGATGCGACCACGAACGACCCCATCGGTGGCTCGAAGATGGTCGTCGGCAATATCGAGCTGACCGTTCCATTGCCGGGATCCGGCTATGACCGCACGTTGCGCGTCTTTACCTTCCTCGACGGCGGCAATGTATGGGGCAGCGAAGGCAATACCATCGGCGCCAACGGACTACGCTACGGCTATGGGCTGGGTCTGGCCTGGATCTCGCCGATCGGCCCGCTCAAGCTGAGCCTGGGCTTTCCGCTCATCAAGCACGTAGGCGACCAGTACCAGAAATTCCAGTTCCAGATAGGCACATCGTTCTAAGGCTGTTGTCGGACCGCTTTCGTCGATCCATATCGTCACGTTGCCTCACACGATCCGTCCCGCGTTGGAAGCGCCGGATCGCCCACCCGTTCGGCAACCGAACGCAAAATCGCGATGAATTCCTGCATGGGCTGCGACGGCAACTCGTGCTTACGTGTGACGATGCCGTAGCTCGTCATGGTCCGCTTGATGGGAACGGGCAGATGCCCGAGGAGACCCTTGCTCACATATTTTTCGACGGCGGCACGCGGCTGCAGCGAGATCATGTCGGTGGCTTGCAACAGTTCCAGCGTTGAAAAGATTGAAGGCGTCTCCACCATGCCCACCGGCGCAGGAATGCCCGCGCCGGTGAACGTTTCGTCGAACAACTGCCTGATCGCCGTTGCTTGCGGATAGAGAATCCATGGCCACGCGCCAAGATCGGCCAACTCCAGTCGCCGCTGCTGCAGCAACGGGTGATGCTGTCCGACCACCACCCAGACCGGTTCCCCAGACAGCACCTCGAAGTCGAAAAGTACTTGATGGCGCGGCTCGGTCAGCCGGCCGACCATCACGTCCAGCTTCCTTTCTTCGAGCCAGATCGCCAGTTGGTCGCTGCTCTGTTCGACCAGTTTGATGACCAGTTTTGGCCGCTGCTCGCGGATCTCCCTGATGCCGGTCGTCACCACCTGAGCGGCTGAAGCCGAGATCGCGCCCACGGTGAGATGACCGTAGCCGCCATCGCTCAAGGTGCTGAACTCGCTTACGAACTTGCCCAGATCCGCTACCGCCGTGGTTGCATAGCGTACGGACAATACGCCGAGATCGGTTGGGCGCATCTCCCGCGGTAACCGTTCGAACAACTGGGCTCCGAACATCGATTCGATGTCACTCAGGATTTTTGTCGCCGCGGGCTGGGTGATGAGCATCTGTTCGGCTGCGATGCGCAAGTTGTGCGTGCGTCCGAGGGCGTCGAGCAGTTGAAGATGTCTGAAACGCAGCCTGGCCAGGACGCTCGACGTATGCACCGCAAATTGTCTGGACATGGGGTATACACGCAAGAACTCATAACCGGATGGAATCGATTGTACTGAATAAGAGATTGGATGTTTATCGGTTGGCTGCCTAAAGTTGCAGCTGGGCGAATCGACGCGCGAACGGGCAGCAAGGCACGCGCGCCAGACAACATCAGTGGAGACAGACATGACAACCCGGCTTTCACTCAGCGTAACGGACACGCTTCCGTCGGACGGGTTGTCCGGTACACTTGTCGGCCGGGCCTGGGTTCCCGCCACCCAATCGATGCCCGCGGGTCCCGCAGTAGTCGTCGTGCGCGCCGATGGCGTGTTCGACATTTCCGACGCGGCACCGACCATCAGCAGCTTGCTGGAGCGTGAAGATCCGGTCGCGTCAGTGCGGGCCGCGAGTGGCCGCTGGATCGGCAAGCTGGACACGATCATCGCCAATACGGCCGATGCAGCAGGCGATACGGCGCGCAACCCGGAGCGCGTCCGGTTGCTCGCGCCTTGCGATCTGCAGGTCATCAAGGCAGCAGGGGTGACTTTCGCGGCGAGCCTGATTGAACGAGTGATCGAAGAGCAGGCAAAGGGCGACCCGCAAGGCGCGGTGCGCGTGCGAGACCAGATCAGGTCTCTCGTCGGCGATAGTCTCACCAGCATCCGGCCGGACTCCGCCGAGGCGCGCGAATTGAAGGCGCTGCTGATCGAGCAGGGGCTCTGGTCCCAATACCTGGAAGTCGGAATCGGCCCTGACGCGGAAGTCTTCACAAAAGCGCCGCTGTTGGCGGCTTTAGGCACGGGCACCGAGATCGGGCTGCATCCAAATTCGGCGTGGAACAACCCGGAGCCTGAAATCGTGCTGTCGATCGACAGTCGCGGCCGCGCGCTCGGCGCGACTCTGGGCAACGACGTCAATCTGCGCGATTTCGAAGGACGCAGCGCACTCCTGCTTGGCAAGGCGAAGGACAACAATGGCTCGTGTGCGATTGGCCCTTTCCTGCGGCTTTTCGACGAGACTTTCTCGATCGACGATGTGCGCCGTGCGACGGTCGATTTGCGCGTTGAGGGCAGTGACGGCTTTGCTTTGCGAGGTACGAGTTCGATGGACCAGATCACGCGCGATCCGCTCGATCTCGTTTCGCAGACGATCAGTTCCACCCACCAATACCCCGATGGCGCGCTGCTGTTCCTCGGAACGCTTTTTGCACCAATCGAAGACCGCGACGCCGCTGGAGCGGGCTTCACACACAAGCTGGGCGACATCGTGAAGATTTCGAGCCGGGAGCTCGGCGCGCTGGTCAACCGGGTCAACCACAGCGACCGCATCGAGCCGTGGACCTTCGGGGTGCGCGCGCTGATGGCGAACCTTGCTGCACGAGGATTACTCGGCACAGCCCCTCTGTGATCATGTATTAACCCCGCTCTAACTCGCCATAACAGACCGGCGTACCCGGCTTCCTCAAGGAGACAAACGAGATGCAGACTCAACCCGTTACGCAAGAGCCGTTGGAAAGCGCGGTGCGCAAGGCGCGCCTGCGGCTTGCGCCCTTCCTCGCGCTGATGTTCGCGCTATCGATGCTTGACCGTTCGAACGTCGGGTTTGTCAAACAGGCCCTTCAGGTCGATTCGAACATCGGCAACGCGGCGTTTGCGCTGGGGGCCGGGATCTTCTTCATCGGCTATGCGGTGTTCGAGATCCCGAGCAATCTGATGCTGCATCGGGTGGGGGCGAAGATCTGGTTGAGCCGGATCATGGTGACCTGGGGGCTTGCGTCGGCGGCCATGATGTTTGCGCACAGCGAGACCTTGTTCTATGTGCTGCGTTTCATTCTGGGCGTGGCCGAAGCAGGTTTTTCGCCCGGCGTCATCCTCTATTCCACGTACTGGTTCCCCGCGCGTGAACGCGGTAAGGCGCTAGGTATCTACTACTTCGGTTTGCCAGTGGCGCTCGTGCTGGGCAGCCCGCTGTCAGGCTATCTGATGGAAGTCATGGGTGGGCGCCTCGGGCTGCACAACTGGCAATGGATGTTCCTGATCGAAGGTCTCGCTGCGTCAACGGTCGGCATCGTCGCGTTCTTCTATCTGGTTAGCAAGCCGCGCCACGCGAAGTGGCTGACGCCGGCCGAAAAAGACGCCCTGGAAAACGCCATTGCAGCGGAAGACCGGCACAAGGTCGCGCATGGGCCGGCTACCGCGCTGACCGCGCTGCGCAACTGGAACGTACTTCGCTTCGTATCGATCTATTTCGCCATTCAGGTCAGCGTATATGGCGTCATCTTCTACCTGCCGACGCGGATTTCGGAGCTGACGGGTACCGCCATCGGCTCGAAGGTCGGCTTTCTGACCGCCATTCCCTGGTTGTGCGCACTCATCGCACTGCGCTTCATCACCGGCTACGCGGACGCGCACGGGAAGCATCGGCAACTCGCCGTCGCCATGCTGGCGGCCGCCGCAGCAGGGATAGCACTGTCGACCCTCGGCAATCACATCGGACCAGTGCTCGTCGCATTCTGTATAGCGACGGTCGGCTTCGTTGTCGTTCAACCGCTCTTCTGGACGTTGCCGACCGCCTACCTGAGCGGTACCGCGGCAGCGAGCGGTATTGCAATGATCGGCGCGCTCGGCAATCTCGGCGGCTTCATCGCGCCGACTTTAAAGACGGCAGTGGAGACGCTGTTCCATAGCCCACGTGCGGGCATGTTCACCCTGGCATTTGCGGGTGTCATCGGCGTGGTTTTGCTTCTGAGCATCGGCTTGCATTCGCGCCGCGTAACCGATGCGCCGATCGGCTCGCCTGAAGCGACGCTTCGCTAGGCACATGCAGGCACGCTGCCCACGATTTAACCGGAAATTCACATGACCATTCTCGAACATCATTACATCGGCGGACTACGCAGCGCTTGCGCATCGAATCCTGCGCTCGTCGGCCTTGATGCCGTAACGGGCGAGGCAGTGCGCGCAGCACGGATCGAGGAGGCCACGTCGTGATATTCGATGCTGAAAACGCAATGGCCGATGCGTCGGCAACCGTGGGGCCAGTCGTGCAACTGCATCCGGATGACGATGTCGTCATCGCGCGGCACCAGCTTGTCGCGGGCATGCGCATCCGCAGTAGTCTTGCCGTACGGGGGTTGATCCCGGCGGGCCATAAGCTTGCCATCCGCAGCGTCGAAGCGGGTGCGCCAGTACGGCGCTACGGGCAGATCATCGGCTTCGCGACACGTGACATTCAAGCCGGAGAGCACGTCCACACGCACAACCTTGCGATGGGCGACTTCGATCGGGACTACGCTTTCGGCGCGGATGCGAAGCCCGCGCCGACGGTCGCAGAGGCGGCACGGTTCATGGGCATCGTTCGCGCCGACGGACGTGTCGCAACTCGCAACTACGTCGGCATCCTGACCTCGGTCAATTGCTCCGCAACGGCAGCTCGCGCCATCGCAGATTACTTTCGTCGCGATATCCATCCGCAAGCGCTTGCGGACTATCCAAACGTTGATGGCGTCATTGCGCTGACGCACGGTCAAGGCTGCGCGATCGATTCCGAAGGCGAAGCGCTCGAAATGATCCGGCGCACCCTCGGTGGTTATGCACGGCATGCTAATTTCGCTGGCGTACTGATCGTCGGGCTGGGTTGCGAAACCAATCAGATCGACGGGCTTGTGCAAAGCCAGGGTCTTACGCCAGGCGCGGCGCTGAAGACGATGACCATTCAGGCGACCGGCGGCACGGCGCGCACGGTGGCGGCGGGTATCGAACAGGTCAAGGCGATGCTCGTGGAAGCGAACAAGGTACGGCGCGAGCCCGTCGACGCAAAGCATCTGGTGATCGGCTTGCAATGCGGCGGTTCAGACGGCTACTCCGGCATTACCGCAAATCCGGCACTCGGCGCGGCCGTCGATCGGCTGGTCTCGCATGGTGGAACGGCGATTCTTTCAGAAACCCCCGAGGTATACGGCGCCGAACATCTATTGACGCGCCGGGCTGTGTCGCGTGAAGTCGGCGAAAAGCTTATCGAACGGATTCACTGGTGGGAAGCGTACTGCGCCCGCATGAACGCCGATCTGAACAACAATCCGTCGGCCGGCAACAAGGCCGGTGGGCTGACAACGATCCTCGAAAAGTCGCTTGGTGCCGTGGCGAAAGGCGGCACAACCAATCTCGTCGACGTATACCGGTACGCCGAACTGGTCCGGGCACACGGTCTCGTTTTCATGGATACGCCGGGCTACGATCCGGTTTCCGCGACCGGGCAGGTCGCGGGTGGGGCAAACCTGATCTGCTTTACGACCGGCCGCGGCTCCGCTTATGGTTGTGCGCCGTCGCCATCGTTGAAATTGGGAACCAATACCGCTTTGTGGCAACGTCAGGAAGAGGATATTGATCTGAATTGCGGCTCGATTCTCGACGGCGAACGAACGGTCGACGAACTCGGTGAAGAGATCTTCCAGCTCATGCTTGCAACCGCATCGGGCCAGGCATCGAAAAGCGAGATTCACGGATACGGTCAGAATGAATTCGTGCCCTGGCAGATTGGCGCCATCACGTAGAGCGGCGTTTGCGTTTTCTTTGGTTGCGCATCATGCGGGCTCAGCGCCCTGACTGCCGGAGGGGTTAAAGAGCGTCCTTTCTTTGCTTGGAACGGGACGCTCGCAAGTTGCATCCGAACGGCATCGTCGGGGCGGCGAGGGCGTGTGAACACGCCCCGATCGCCTGAAATTCCGTGGAGATCGTCTGGATTTCTCCATCCAGAATCCGCACTGACATCTCTCTTGCGCTTCGAATCGAGCCGGCAGCATTTCGCGCTCAATCACTCCTGCAAAAGCTCACCTCTGAGGGCGTTACGCGTCGACTTATTCAATGCAACTAACGGTCAAGGTTCGATCGCGTGGCCCTCGAACGTCAATCAGTTCTGCAGATGCTCAGGTAGCGCAAGTCCTCGTATAGGAGGCTAGTTCGACTGCATCACCCGGTACACGTCCGGCTCCCGCTTCTTCGGCGGCACGATCATTTCGATTTTGCCGACGAGGAAGATATACGAAAGGATACCGAGCACTGCGACGATCGAGACGTACCACATCGCATAGTGGAAGCTATGCGTGCGTTGCAGGATCATGCCGAAAACGATCGGCGTAGCAATGCCGGACAGATTGCCGAACAGATTCAGGAAGCCGCCCATCGTACCGATGAAATTGCGAGGAATGACGTCCGTAAACACCACCCAGCCGAGATTCGCGACGTTGTTTCCAAAGAAGGCCAGCGAAAGGATCCCGATCGCAATGACGGGCTGGTTCTCGAAAAAATTGACGGTGACGATCATGGCCGTCAACACGAGGCCGACTATCACCGGCACCTTGCGCGCGACCGTGACCGATTTACCCCTTTTCAGGAGGCTGTCACTGAGGAAGCCGCCCGCCAGCATGCCGGCCATCGCCATGAGATAGGGAATGGATGCGCCCAGTCCCGCTTTGGAAAGCGTGAGATTCAATGCCTTTTCGAGGTAGACGATGAACCATGTCATGAAGAAGATCAGCGTCGAGTTATAGGCGAACTGCGTGATGAACAGTCCCCAGACGGTTTTGTTCTTGAGGAAGTACAGGACGTCGTCTCTCTCGACCACGGTGCTGACCGTGGATTGATCCTGAGATCCGTAGCCACCCCCGGCCCTGATAAGGTCGAGCTCGGCCTGAGCGGTTCTCCTGCTGTCTTTGGGGTCGCGATAAACGATCAGCCAGTAGACCCCAAAGACGATCCCAACGCCCCCCGTTGCATAGAACACCATTTGCCAACCGTAACGGCTCGTCAGAAAAGTCAGGACCGGCGTGAACAATGCAAGACCGATGTATTGCGAACTGATATAGGTCGCCGTTGCCCGTGCGCGTTCGTTCTTCGGAAACCAGTTCGCGACGATTTTCGTATTCGAGAGGTACGACGGCGCTTCAGCGAGGCCAATCAGGGCCCGGCAGACCAGCAGCACCGCAAACGAGGCGCCCAGGGCCGAGAAAAGATGATGTGAAGCAAAGCCCATCGCGAATGTACATGCGCTCCAGATGACAATTGCGCCGCCGTACAGAACTCTCGATCCGATTCGATCAAGGAGATAACCGACAGGAAGCTGGGCGGCCGCATACGTCCACGTGAACATCGAAAAGAGCAGGCCGAGTTGGGTCGGCGAAAGGCTGAAGTCCCCCTGGATCCTGCTGCCCGCGATCGAGAGATTCGCACGATCCATGTAGTTGATGGCCGTGACTACGAATAGTAGAAAGACAATGAAATATCGGGTCTTTGTTGTTTTCATGATTTCGAATTCAAGAAGCCGTCTGGAGGCTCGCCCAGACATGCATTGCCTGCGTGGAACACCGGCTTCGTCCTGCTGCTCAGAGTGGAAGTTTTACAACCGCATTGTTCTGCGTGCTGCGATAGATGGCTGTGAACAGTTCTACGGTCTTCCGGCCATCCAGTCCGTCGATCAAAGGTTTCGTGCCGTTGCCGACGGCAGTCAGGAAATCATCTATTTGCCGCTCGTGATAGAAGTACAGGGAATCCGCGGAATTGAAATACTCCGCATCTGCTTTTCTCCACTCGGCGAGCATTCCTTCTTCGCTTTTGATCGTCCAGATATCGTTGTAAGGCGGTTCGGTGATGGTCGACACGCCAGCGATGAACATCGCGCCGCCGTCCGTCTGCACGCCGATCGACGCGCCGTTGTCTCCGTGAATATGGACCTTCCCGTACAAAGCAGGATTCTGTGAGTTGCTGACCAGAACGTTGGCAATCGCGCCGCTTTTGAACTTGATGAGGGCCGCCGCGGTATCTTCGACTTCGATGTAGTCGTGATTGACGTTCTTCCACACACCGTAGACCTCGTCGATATCGCCCAGATACCAGAGGAGCAGATCGAGCTGATGAGGTGCCTGGTTCACGAGCACGCCGCCTCCTTCGCCAGCCCACGAGCCACGCCAGGGATCGCTTTCGTAGTACTGGCGGTCGCGCCATCCGAGCATGACGACGTTGCCGATCATAGGGCGGCCGATCTTACCCGCATCGATGGCCTGCCTGATTCGCATCGCGGACGGATAAAAACGCCGCTGGCACACGACGCCGACCGTACGCCGGTTTTCTTCGGCACATGAAAGGATGGCATCGCAGTCTTCGAGCGAAGAAGCGAGGGGCTTCTCCACGAGAACGTGACAACCGTTTTTCAAGGCGGCGATCGCAACGGGAGCATGCTGAGGATGCGGAGTGCAGATGCATACCACGTCGACCTGCGCGGCCTCCACCATCCCTTCGACGTTATCGAATGCACGCACGCCGTATTGTTTGCCGAAGCTGATGGCTCGATCGAGAGAGGTGCTGCATACCGCGACGAAGTCCGAGTTCTCGAGATTCGAGAGCGCCCGGGCATGGAAATGACCGACCTTTCCGCAGCCGACGATGGCCGTTCTGAGTTTCTTCATGGCGATTCAGTGTTACGTCTTTAGTTTGAAGGCGAGCGAGGCGCTGCCGCCGCCGGTCCGGCGGCAGCGCACGATGTCGATCGCGGATTGCGTGACGCCTGGAGTGAAGGTGCATCCATCGGCTTGACGGCGCGGCAGGCTCCTGACGGCGCACGGTCAAGTGAAGTCGCTGCAAGCGCAAGTCGACTTCACAGTGGAGCTACTGCGAGCCGGCCACGGTGGATAGCTGTGTATGACCTGCGATCCTTCAGGGCGGCCGGGGAGCGATCCCGGCCGCATTCCACTCTACGCCTTGAGATGGGGCCCGAGCAGTGACAGGTCCGCAACCGAAAGACGATCGTGCGCGGTCTGCACCTGATGCCAGTACGGGTAGAGCAGGGGCGGCGCGCTCACCTTGTCGAGCCGCTCACGCTGTTCGGCGCTCAACCTGAGATTCGCCGCGCCGAGGTTGTCGAGCAGTTGCTTCTCGTTACGGCCGCCGATGATGACCGACGTGACGGCGGGGCGCCCGAGCGTCCATGCGAGCGCGACTTGAGCGGCCGAGACGTTCTGCTCGCTGGCGATCTCGACAAGCGTGTCGACAATCGACCACAGTCGTTCGGCGTCGCGAATCGGCGGCTCCGTCCAGCCGGCGAGCTGACGCGTGCCCTCGGGCGTCGCGTCGCGTCGGTGCTTACCCGACAGCAGGCCGCCTGCGAGCGGGCTCCAGACGAGAATGCCCAGGCCTTGATCGAGGGCGATCGGCGCGAGTTCGTACTCCGCTTCGCGTGCTTCGAGCGTGTAATGTATCTGCTGGCTCACGAAGCGCGGCAGACGATCGCGTTCGCTCACGTGCAACGCCTTCATCAGGTGCCAGCCTGAGTAGTTCGAGCAGCCGACATACCGGACCTTGCCATGCCGGACGAGCAGATCGAGCGCTTCAAGCGTCTCTTCGAGCGGCGTGAGTCCGTCCCATTCGTGCACCTGGTAGAGGTCGATCACGTCGGTCTTGAGACGGCGCAGGCTCGCCTCGCAGGCTTCTATCAAATGATGCCGCGACAGACCCCGGTCGTTCGGGCCGTCACCCATGGGAAAGCGGGCTTTCGTCGCGATCAGCACGCCGCCTTTGCGCTTGCCGCCGAGCGCCTGACCGACGATTTCCTCCGACGCACCGTTCGAATAGACGTCCGCAGTATCGATCAGGTTGACGCCCGCGTCGATGCACATGTCGATCTGCCGGCGCGCGTCGTCGAGGCCAACCTCGCCGACGCTCGCGAATTTGCCTTTGCCGCCCATCGTCATCGTGCCTAGCGTGATGGTCGACACCTTGAGGCCCGAACGGCCCAGTTGACGGTAGTCCATGATTAAGCAATCTCCATGTATGTTGCGAGGATTCGCAGCCGGCGTGCGGTCGTCAAGTCTTATTGCGCCCGCATTGGGTGCCCAGTGTTCCTTGATGTCCCCCAGAGGGTCGACGATAGCGGAGATTGAATTACCATTCCAATAGAAAGATATGATTCAATTGTGCGGTTTTCGTGATTAATCGTTTCTGCAAGAAAGAGTGCCAACGTGGATTTGAAACAGCTGGAACATTTCGTGGCGGTCGCAGAAGAGCGGCATTTCACGCGCGCGGCGCGGCGCCTGAACCTCGTGCAGTCCGGGTTGTCTGCGTCGATCCGCTCACTGGAAGAAGACCTGGGCGGACCGTTGTTCAACCGCAGTACGAGGCGCGTCGCTTTGACGCCTGCCGGCGAAGCCCTGTTCGCAGAGGCGCAGCGGGTACTGGCTGCCGCGCGCGACGCACGGCATGCCGTAACGCAGGTTCACGGGCTCGCACGCGGCCGGCTGAGTATCGGTGCGATTCACGGCCTCGCGCCTTTCGTCGACCTGCCCGCCTCGCTAGGACAGTTTCGGGCTGCGTTCGGTGGAATCGATATCGAGTTGACACTGGACGGGTCGCGCGCGTTGATCGACGAGGTGCGGGAAGGGCGCCTCGACCTCGCGTTCACGCAGCCACCGGAAATGTCGCTCGACGATCTCGGATCGCACATGTTCGCATGCGAGGGAATGGTCGTCGTCTGCGCGGCGCATCATCGGCTTGCGGGCGCCAGCGGGCTGGCGCTGGCCGATCTCGTCGACGAGACATTCGCCGATCTGCGCCCGGAGTGGAGCGTGCGGCGCCTTGTCGATCGATGTTTTGCGGCGGCAGGGCTGCAACGCCGGACCAGCTTCGAGGTCAACGACATGCCGATGTTGCTTGAACTGGCCGCACAGGGCCTTGCGATCAGCATGGTGCCCGAATCCGTGGCCGCCGCAAGGGGGAGCAACACGCGCGGCGCGCCGGTCGCAACGGCGAGCCTGTGTGAGGCCGAGGAACCCTGCTGGGAACTCGCGGCCGTTTTTAAGGGATGTGCGGGAGAGCCGCTCATACCCGTCGCCCGTGCTTTCCTGGACTTGCTCAAATTGCCCGCGGTGGCGACCTGACGCTCGCCGCAGGCACACGCGATTGTTCGAGGCGTAAAAGATCCGGCACGATGTGCGGTACGCGGCGGGAAGTGGACATCCATTGAACGTGGCCGGATTGTCGCTAGCGGGTCGCAGCCGTCCACGCGATACTTAGGATCGCTCATCAGCTTGAGCCCCGTCGGTCACGCAAAAAAGTTCATGCTAGGATCGCTGACTCACTGTTCCAACGGATCGGGATCGCAATCGCTTGCCAGCGCCGCGATTCCGGCACCAACGAGGATTCTGATGACTCATTCTGCCCTGACTCCGGGCGGCGTCGCCGTGATCACCGGCGGCGCCGCCGGCATCGGCCTGGCTGCTGCCAAACGCTTTGCGCAGCTTGGGCTGCGCATCTGCATTGCCGACCTCGGCACCGACCGCGTCGCGCAGGCGGTGGAGGAAATCGCCGCGCTGACCGCAAACGGCGCACAAGACGTTTTCGCGGTTGAGGCCGACGTCAGCGTCGCCGAAGATGTTCGCCGCCTTCACGCAAGCGTCGTCGAACGCTTCGGCGGAACAGATGTGCTGATGAACAACGCGGGCATTCAGCCCGGTAGTGGGATGTTCGGTCCAGCCGGAAACTGGGGGCGCGTGCTGGGTGTCAACCTGTGGGGTGTGATCCACGGTACGCAGATCTTCGTGCCCGACATGATCAAGCGCGGTCGTCCGGGGCTCGTGATCAACACCGGTTCAAAGCAGGGCATCACGACGCCGCCGGGCGACCCCGCATACAACGTTGCGAAGGCCGGTCTGAAAGCGTTCACTGAAGCGCTGCAACATGAACTGCGCAACACCGCCGACTGCCGGATTAGCGCTCATCTGCTGATTCCTGGTTTCGTGTTCACGGAGCTCACACGAAACGGCCGCGTGGAAAAGCCCGTCGCCGCATGGACGCCCGAGCAGACCGTCGATTTCATGTTCGAGCGCCTCGACGCCGGCGACTTCTACATACTGTGTCCCGACAACGACGTGCCGCGCTCGCTCGACGAACTGCGCATTCTATGGGCGGCAGGCGATATCGTAGAGAACCGGCCCGCGTTGTCGCGCTGGCATCCGGACTACGCCAGCGCGTTCAAAGCGTTTATCAAGCAGCCCCGTTGACTCAAGGGTCAGCACTATGTGGCAACAAAGTGAAACCTATCCCGATCCTGCAGTGGAAGTGCTCGATCCGCGCTTCCTGAAATACCGGATCACGAACGCGGCGGTCGAGCGGCTTGCGACTGGCATGCGCTTCGGCGAAGGACCTGTGTGGTTCGGCGACGGACGCTTCCTGCTATGGAGCGACATTCCGAACAACCGCATCATGCGATGGGACGAGGAATCCGGCGCGACGTCGGTATTTCGCAAGCCCTCGGGATACACGAACGGCAATACACGGGATCGCCAGGGGCGGCTCATCAGCTGCGAGCACGGCAACCGGCGGGTGACGCGCACTGAGTACAACGGCGCGCTGACTGTGCTGATCGACCGCTTCGACGGCAAGCGGCTGAACTCGCCGAACGACGTGGTCGTGAAGAGCGACGACAGCATCTGGTTCACTGATCCGCCGTTCGGCATCTCTAACAACTATGAGGGTTCCAAAGCCGAGCCCGAGCTGCCGACCAACGTCTACCGCTTCGACCCGGCCACCGGCCGGGCGGAGGTGGTCGCCGACGACATCGTCAATCCGAACGGCATCTGCTTCTCGCCCGACGAACGCCGCCTCTACATCGTCGAATCGGGCTCGAAGCCGAGGCGCATCCGTGTGTACGATGTCGAGGACGGTCGGCGCCTCGTGCATGGGCGCGTATTCGTCGATGCGGGCGAGAACGGCGCGCCAGACGGCTTCCGTTGCGACACGGACGGTAACCTGTGGGCCGGTTGGGGCACCGGGCCGGGGCTCAACGGCGTGATGGTATTCGCCCCCGACGGCACCGCGATTGGCCGCATCGCTCTACCCGAACGCTGCGCGAACGTCTGCTTCGGCGGTGCAGCGTACAACCGGCTGTTCATGGCGGCCGGGCAGTCACTGTACGCGCTATACGTCGATGCGACCGCGGCGGTCGCGACCTGAACGCGTCGGCGGATTGCGTCCGCGTCCGCTCGGCCGCGACGCCACCGCACACCGGTCGGTCATGATGCGGACTCATGCGGGTTTAAGACGTGCGCTGGCGCTCGCTGAACGGAATGCCGCCTCTTGACTTGGAGTCGGGTGGAGACTCCACGATCTGCACGACAACCTGTTCGGCGGCGACACCGAGGCTGTCAACCACAGCTTTGGTAATCCCCGTCATCAGCGCTTTCTTTTGCTCTGCTGAGCGCCCTGCTGCTGCATAAACAACGACTTCCGGCATAACGTACTCCAGTGGATTGGCAAGGAACTGCGGCTGCAATCATAGCGGCACTGCACGGCGTGTGCTTGCGCCCGAGCAACACCGTGCGTGAATGCTACCGGCGCTCTTCACGAAATTGCTTCGCGTAGAGGGCCTTGGTTCCACTTTTCCCGGTCGACCTCATCAGCATGGCAGGCTCACGCAGCGTCCGTAAGCCGGTCGGCGTTGAGACCGAATTGGCGCGCGATCGATCGCAGCCTGTTGCCCCATTCCCAGACGCCGAAGACGTCATGCACGTTTTGCAGGCAGCTCAGCAGGCCGACCGTCTGCGGGTCGTATACGTTGATCTTCGAGCGCAGTAGCGCTCTCCGCAGCGCGGCGACGCCCACATCCATGTAGGCGGGCACTTCGTTCTTCGGCTTGCTTACATAGTGAATCGGAACCCCTTCCATTGCTGTCAGGTAGTCGCGTGGCTTGATGAAGTTGCCGACTGGACAGCCGCCGTAGTAACTGCGATATGCGCCGCCGCCGCGCGGCAAGAGCGCTGCCTCGCGCTGCTGAAGAAGATGCTGGACCGCCCGGTCGAAAATGACTTGATGGCTTAGAAATTCGAGGGTCATTCGATTCTCCTCCCGCACCCGTGTTTGCGCGGTAGCCGGTTCTTGCTCCATTCCGGCAAGCGGTTCGTGATAGCGGTGAGTGTTGAGTTGGATGCGAGGAAGCATGATTGCCGTGGTCCTTGACGATCGCGATCCGAAGACAACCCGCTCGCTGGTTCTGTCGCAATGAGAGAAGAGTAGGTTCTGTCGACGCGTAAATCTACTCTACGCTGGGATATGCTCTCGCCGCATTAGCATAACTTGCTTATACGGGGGTATAAGCGAGGTGAACCGAGTTAGCGAGTGATGCCGGGGGGCCCGCTGGCAGACCGCTACGCACGAGACACGAGCGGCCCGATCGGCCGACGACGCGACTGAAACGATCCGCGCATGAAGGTCCATTGTCTTGGGATTGAGTTGAAAACATCTTGTCTACCTCACGCCAGCGTGCCGCGCAGCAGCGACGGTTCGCCGCCCGTTGATTGCGATTGCGGGTTGAATCAATGGGTACCGGTCCATCAATGACCAAAATAGATCGAGTGAGCACCTACGGTCGTTGTAGGCGTCCCCGACTGCGAGGAACCATTCATTGACACTCCTCCGACCGAGGTGCTGCTGATGTCCTGCCCCTGAATACGCGCCTCCGCCGCCTGAATATCCGCTGGATAATGCACATCCTTGGCACTCGGGCGATAACCGACTTGTTCCAGTCGCACCAGGTCTGCGCGCACTTCGGCACGTGTCACAGGCGCAGTAGCGTCCTGTGCAAAAGAGACTGCCGGTGCGGCCAGTGCACTGGCAACCAACGCTGCATAGATAAGAGCTTTCATAGTAAATCACCTTCTCGAGTTAGCTGCAGTCGGCCTCACGCAGGATGAGTGAAGCCTCGGACCTCACCGCGATGCAGGTGAGTAAGCTTCATTCTGTACGGTGGCCTTGGCGCGATACTGACGCTCACATTACATCTGTGTCATGTCCGGATAGAGATGCATCTTTGCAGCGTCGGCATAGCTGAACCGGCCAACTTTCAGGTCGATCACAATGAGACATCTCGTGCGCGTGGTGGTGGTTTGTCGTCAAGATAACAAAAACGTAATCCCAGGGTCAGAGTTGAGTCGACGTGCGTCTACAACAATAGGTGCCGTAGGACGGCCCATTCGCCAAGAGTCCTCGGAAAGAAATAATGAAAACCGCTTACCGCCGTCGATTTCGCAACGCAAAGTCTGCTGGTCAGCGCCAAACCGTTTGCGCAATCCTCGACACCCAGTTTCACGCCTACCGAAGTTCAGGCGCGGATCACCGAGGTTGAAGCGGACGGGTTGGTGCCTGGGCCAGAGAACGACTGTCGTCCAAGTGCCCAGGCTATCGCGCGCAATCGGGAACTCGACGCTATCTGGCATCAGGGAGTGCTGGCACCGCTTCGGCGAGTGGGTTGCGGGCCTACAGACAGTCCCGCTGCGGACTGATCAAGCTCCGAATGAGAAAGTACGTCTTCCGGCATGAACTTTAAGGCCTTTGCGCGGATAACCGGATGGGTAAGAATCAGATTGGATATTGTGTATGCGGCCGCAATGCTTCGCGCCTAACACCGGGATGTGGCACAGGACGACGCCATGAATCAACTAGCCGCAATTCGTATATTCGCCAAGGTCGCCGAGTGCTTGAACTTCGCGGAAGCGGCCAAACAGCTTGGCATCTCAAACTCGGCCGTTACGCGTGGCGTGGCGGCACTTGAGCAACACCTCCGTGTTCGCCTGGTTAACAGGACCACACGCCGCGTGTCACTTACGACTGCGGGCCAATCGTACTCAGCGCATTGTGGAGAGTTGCTAAGGCAGATCTCCGCGATGGACGAATGCGTGGCAACAGCCGCGGGCCAGACGGGAGGATCTCTAAGTATTGCGTCGTCTTCTTCCTATGCCACTACCGATTTGCTGGAGCTAATGGCCGCTTATCGGCTGCAAGAGCCACGCATGCAGTTCGAATTGACGGTATTCGATAACATGGCCGAGGTCACCGTGTCGAATTTCGACATTTGCTTCAGCGCCGAGCGCGGCCTGCGCGATTCGTCGCTGGTTTGCCGTCCGCTCACGCAGACACGGGATGTGATTGTCGCGAGCCCCGCATACCTGTCACGTCGGCGCCCACCGGAAACTCCATTGGAGCTCTCTTCGCATGATGTACTCGTGACATCGGACGGCCCTGGCCGTTTCTGGGAGTTCCGCGACAAGCACGGTACACAACGCGTGGCGGTGCGACCTATCCTGAACATGCAGAGTCCGCTTCTGGTGAAGCGCGCGGTGCAGACGGGCCTCGGTATCGCGCGCCTGTCGAAAGCGCTCATTCAAAGTGAGCTGTCGGACGGAACATTACGGCCGTTACTGACGCATGTCGAATTGTGCGGCGATGAGCGGACTGTATGGCTTCTTTACTCCGAACAATCGCATATGGAGCTGCCGGTCAGAAGGTTTATCGACTTCGTCGTCGAACGCTACCGTCAAAGTGCGGCGGAAGACAAAAAGGAGACCGTTGTCAACATGGGATTGACCGGGTCTGCAGTAGCCAGCCTTCTTTAGCTCCAACACGTATCCGACACCCCTCACCGCATGGATTGGTTTGACGGAGAAATTGTCGTTTGTCCTCCGCCGTAGTTGGCGAATGACGTCCACGACGTCGGTGTCGCTGTCGAAGTTCATACTCCAAATGTACGAAGCAATCTGCACGCGGCTCAATACTTCCCCGTTACGACGAGCAAGCAGTTGCAGTAGCGAGAATTCACGCTGGGTGAGGCGTTGCGTGCGGTGCCGCGTCGCACGGGCGGTCGACTGAGGTTAAGCTCAAGATCGCCGATTTCGAGCAATTCGCTGTCGCGCAGCGGGCCATGCCTCGCAAGCGCGCGCATACGTGCTGGCAACGCAACGTAGGCAAACGGCTTGATAAAGTAGTGCCGCGTGCCACGAGACGACACCTGCGCCGCAGAATCATCCGCGTGGCGGGCTCGAAGGGAACGCGTTCGCCGCGCCCAAATCGTGCGTCTTGCTCGCTATTCCCTATCTATCACATACCCGACGCCACGGACCGTCCGGATCATATCTGAGCCGAGCTTTTTACGGAGCTTCGAAATATGAACCTGGATGGCGTTGCTCTCTATTTCCTCCTTCCATCCATAGACGGCGTTCTCAAGCGTCGACGTCGATTGTGGAACGTCCTGATGTGTGATCAGTTGCAGCAGCACCGCCCATTCACGTGGTGACATGGTTACCGGTCTTCCGTTGGATAGCGCCGTTTGGGAAGCGGCGTTGACCCAGAGCTTCCGGCAACGTATCTGATCCGTACAACGGCCCTGAGAGCGGCGTACCAGTGCGTGACACCTGGCGACCAGTTCCCGAACGTCGAATGGCTTGCTGAGATGGTCGTCAGAACCTGCGTTCAGTGCACGAACGCGGTCCACAGCGCTGTCATGCTGCTTAAAAGTGAGAACTGGAACTTCAAAATTGATTTGACGCAACCATAAAAGCAGAGACGGGCCGGACATCTTGGGCAGGACCATATTGATCAGCACCAGTGCATATCTCGTTGTCGTTAAAGCCAGCTGCGCCTCCAGGCCGTCATAGACCCGGTCGACAGCGTAGCCCTGTCGACGAAGAGTCAACGCGATCTGCCTCGCATCCCGGTCCTTGGTTTCGGCAAGAAGAACCCGCATGGTCAACAACGCCAAACGGGTGGATACGTTAAAGATGATGAAGTTGGTTTCTGGATAACCATGTTCCGGATCGGCTTTCTCGATGTTTTCGAGCGAGTTCGAAAACCCCGCACCTCAATTGTGCGCAACTGAGCCTCGCCCCGACACTGACCGGAAGATTACGTTTTTGTCATTCATGGATTGCGACCCTTGCCTGCAAACTGGTCGATGCTCGCCTTACATGACAAACTCGTAATTCACTCGACGCCCGCTGGTCAGAATCATTTCGTCAGAATCGCCTCATAGCGTCATTCACCAGGCGCTCTTTCGAAGGACGATTGGGAAGACCATGATGATCGGTTCACGTTCCACCAACATGCTGCGCGACGGCTTGCGTTCCCTTTCGGTTGCGGCGCTCGTCGGATTCGCAAGTGTCTGTCACGCGCAATCCGCAGCGAATGCTCAGGATACCGCCGGGAGCTTGAACGCGCCGTCCATCGCAAGCTGTGTCGCGTGTCACGGCGCAATGGGCGCAGGCACCGTAACCGGCGGGCCGCGGCTTGCTGGCAAAGATCCAGAATATCTCGCGCATGCATTGTCAATGTTCAAGGCCGGCACGCGCGCAAGCGCTGTTATGCAGACGGTCGCACACAATCTTTCCGATAGCGATATACGCGAGCTCGCAATGTTTTTTTCAAAGCAGAACCCGCCGCTTGCCGAAGGTGCGCCGCCGCCGCAGAGCCTGGTGATAGCCGGAAAGCAGCTTGCCGAGATGGGCGCTGGATCCGGCGTAGCTGCCTGTTTCAGCTGCCACGCGGCCGGCGGCAAAGGAAATGGCGCGCGTTTTCCGAGCATCGCAGGCGAACCGGCTGCGTTTGTCGTCTCTCGACTACACGAATTTCAGGCGCGCGCGAAGGGGAAGACGCCGGCGCCCGGAACGATGACAGCCGTCGCGGCGACGCTGAACGATGCGCAGATCGAAGCGGCTGCGGCTTACCTTTCGGTGACCAGACCTTGACGACCGACAACGTCTAATCCGCGTAGCGCACCGATTTGAACGACGCGTCACCATTGCGCCGATTGCGGGGGGCCCGTTTAGCCCTGCTGTCTAGCGATTCCTCTAAGGAGCGCCCGGGCGTAAGGAGGCAGTAACCAGGATCGCCATATTAAGGGTAGCGCGAATATGCCGGCGTCGGAATTGCGAGCGTTTGGCAATCAGGTAACGCCGGTTGATTGATCTCTCTGTAGGCACTGTTGGAGCTCAACGCCTAATGGCGTTCACACTGGGCATCCCGTTGCCGCTACCCATTCTCGTTTTGTGTTGAGTACATATGCGAATTCTTGTGTGGAGTAAAGTCACCGCAATATCGGGTCTGGTTGTAATGCTTGCCGGCTGCGCGAGTAGCGACGACTTCGCTTTGAGTGCCGCGCATAGCCCGCAACTACCTGAAACATATCCTTGCCAGAGCATGCATGTGAAGGTACCGGCCTGCCCACTCGGATAGAACGGCTACTTTAATCGCGCCCAGTCGAGTCGTTGTCTGTAGATACGCAACAACTGAATCTGTCCGCCCGTGCCTGTTTGTTCGGGAACCGAGCCGAACCGGGCCGCAAACTCGCGGCCGGATTTGAATGCTTTGCGATCTACCTTGGTCGCAACTGCCGCTGTCGCGGTGAGCCAACCCACGCCCAGGATCGCGGAGATCGCGTGTCACGCCTTGTCTTCTTTTATCTATGTTTGCAACCGTCGTTCGATGTCGGCGATCTGCGTATCGAGCCGTTCGAGGTCATTCCACATCTCACGCAATGATTCAACCAACATTGCGGGCAGATGTTGAGCTGCTCTGAACCTTGACTCTACCCCGGCCGTATTTACGCGGCGGGCGCGAGGCTGACTATATGACTATCAAAATCATCATTCCACCACGCCGAAGGGCGCGGCAGAACCCGCCGTACGCTTGGCAGGATTCAACGCTTTGTGCCGGTTGTCGGACACCGGCTGTTGCTCAATACTGGTTTTCATCGACACGCCGCCGGGCACACGCTGATTGGATGCGTCGCGCTCCGTAGCCTGCGGTTACCGGACGGGCGGTTTTGCGCATGTCCAGATCAATCGCTGCGAAAGGTATCAGGAATTCCGCGACGATCGTCAACGCCCGGAAGCACGCATGCGCGCGTCACCCACTTGCCAACTGAGGAATCGGAAAATGAGCACCACGATTGCAGGCATCAGGATACCCGACAGCGCGATTGCACGCGCGGCCACCCAACTGGTA